>JACCVQ010000085.1 GCA_013698095.1 Chloroflexota bacterium | reverse complement strand
TCTCCCCCTGGTACTTCGGGAGATCGAGGTAGGTCGCGAAAACTGCTCCGTTCGCGTAGGCGATCGGGGTTTCAACCCCGCCATAGTCTCCTGGAAAGATCTCGAGGAAGTCGTCGGTCGGCAATTCCGTCACGTCGTCGTTCTGATGCTTGCCGACGGACGCTTTCCACAGGAGAGCGCCGGTGTTTGCGTTCACCGCGACCACATTGCCCGATTTGCCCGCGCCGATCGCCATCCCGTCGGTGAGAATCGGCGTGTGCTGGAAGTCAAGACCGAGGAGGTCATGCTTCCGGTCCTGGTAGTGCCAGCGCACGCCGCCGGTCTTTGCGTCGAGCGAGACCATCGAGTTCGTGTATTCGTTGTCGCCGGGACGGCAGGAGGCATTCGGGCACTCGGGCGACAACGGGTACGGTCCTGGATTGCCGACGCCGAAGTAGATGTTGCCGGCCACGTCGAAGGACGGCGGGTACCAGAGCCCTCCACCGCCAGCGAACCTCGGTGCTCCCCAGCCGCCGTTGGTGGTGTCGAACCACCACACGACCTGCCCATCGCTAGCGTCGAGCCCGTAGAGCACCCCGCGGTCGCCCGCCCGGTAAAAGCCGCCGGTACCGCCGGGGACCGTGCTGACGTAAACGAGACCGCCGTATGCGATCGGCGCCATGTCGATCCCTTCGCCGGGAGGGTTGCCGATCTGGTTCCGCCAGACCAATTTGCCGCTGAACGCATCGAGCGCGACGACTTCGCCCGTGTCGCCCAGTGCGGCGTAGACCATGCCGTAGCCGACCGCGACCCCGTTCGGGCCGGCGCTGGCGATGTTGTGCTCTGCCTTCCACTTGAGTGTGCCGGTCGCTCGATCGAGGGCGAAGACGTTGCTCTGCATGTCTTGGATGTAGACGGTGTCGCCGACCACGATCGGGTTGGCGGTGATACTCCCGTAGGCGCCCACGGCCGTCAGATCGAAGGTCCACGCGACCTCCAGCTGACCGACGCTGGCAGACGAGATCGTCGAGCCGACTGCGCTCCGCGTCGCGGCGAGGTCGCCCTGCGGCACAGGCCAGTCGTTCGCAAAATCCGAGGTTTCGGGAGGGATCAGCGGCAGGTCGACGGCCGGAGGCGGGGTGACGACTAGGCGCTGGCCGGCCAACAGGACGCCTGCCTCAACCAGAGCGATGAGTGCGAGGACAGCAGCAATCCGGTGCCTAGTCTCCGGTCTCAATCACGTCCCCTGTTCGCCTACGCCCGGCCCCGCCACATCTTCGGCTGGATCACCGGCCCTGTCCGCACGTCAAGGCGAACCTGGCGGCCATGTGTAAGCGCACGATAAGCGATTGGGTCTAGGGTCTGAGCAGCCGCGGCGGCCTACCTGCGGAACGCCGCTACGGTGCCACAGCGCCGGAGTTCCTCTCATTGCTAGCGACATAGCTCACGCAATCGCCCTGGTTCTTGAAATGGTTCCCGCCGCCGTCGACGACCAGCACCCAGCCGTCGTCTTTGCAGTCTGCGAGCGTTACAGCCTCGGACGCGGGCGGCGGTTCGGGGGTCGGCACGGTCTCGGTGACCACGACGTTGTCGATTGCCGGCCCGCAGCTTCCGGCGGTCGTGCTGGTGAACGTGAGCGTTGTCGCGGTGGTCGTCGCGACAAAGGAGTAGCTGCGATTCGTCCACTTCATGTCGGCAAGCGTGTTGCCCGCGACGCTGATGTCGTATGAGAAGGCTTCGGTCGATGCGCCCGTTGCGGCGACGGTCATGGTCTTGAGCGCGGGCCCACATGCCGGGTTGCCGGAAAGGTCGAAGGTCACCGTGTAGGTGTTGCCGATGGTGGTCGCCAGTGCTTGGCTGATCGCGCCCGGTTCAGATCCACTCAGGTCGATGCTCAGCACGCCGTCAGAGGCTGGCCAATACGAACCGGTCCAGTCAACGCTGCCCGACTCGATCGTCCATCCATCGATATTCGTCGACCCCGGATGCAACGTATTCCACGAGCCGCCTGCGAATGTCCCATTTTCGAAACTGCCGTTGGTGATGCCCGAGAAGGCGAAGGCCGATGCCGCAATCGAGAGTGATGCGACGGCTGCGAGTCCCGCGGCGAACAGTGATCGTTTTCGCATGTTGGCTTACCGTCTAACCTACGCGCTGGCTGGGGGTGCCTACCGTGCCAACGGGCAACGTCTCGCGTTCGTAGTACCGAGGTACTCGCGCTTACCGTACTCCACCGGCCCCGCAAAGTGATGCCTCCTGAGGCGACGAGACATGGCGGCCCGCCGCTCCGCGCGTCGGCTACATCCTCGAGGCTAGATCGACGGCAACGGCTTCGCTGGGCGGCGCTCCCTCTGGCCGGAACGGCGTCAGTGGTGGTGGCACTACATCGATTTCGATATGGTTTGTCACCAGGCGGACGCAAGGAGGAATGCACATGGACTCGCGCGACCGTGACGACCGCGAGGCCGTCGAGCGCTGTGTGCGCGACTACTTCGAGGCGTGGTACCAGGGGGACGCCGCTCGGATGCGACGTGCCTTGCATCCCGAGCTCGCGAAACGCGGGTACCTAGAGGTCGACGGTGCGCTTGCGCTCGCCCGCGAGACCAGCGACTCAATGGTCGACTTCACACAGCTGGGAGTCGGCACCAAGACATCGGCAGAGCGCCGCAGTCTCACCGTCCGGATCGATGACCTCTACGGCAACATTGCGACTGCAACCGTCGACTCACCGGTCTACCGCGAGTATGTCCACCTCGTCCGCACGCCGGAGGGGTGGCGCATCGTCAACACCCTTTGGCAACCCACGACGAACGCGCTCTAGCGGGTCCTAATGGCGGGATGTCGCCGGCAGGTTGAACGGGCTTCGGTCCGCCGCGACGGCGCGTGGGTGGCGATCGGGATCCGGTGCCGCGTCTGTCGCCGGCTGTGGCCTTCGGTCGAGGCGGTCCACCAGTAGACAACGAACGGCCGCCGGTCGCCGTCCGCAACCTCTGGCCCGCGAACCGATCGAGGGCGAGAGCGCGGAGCCGGCGGGCCGGGGGGAGTGTCTCAGGCGGGATTACATGCCGGTCGGCAGCCGCAGCTCTCCCCTGACACGCACGCCTCGAGCCCGCGACAAGGCTCAGCTCCCTCAACCTCGCTGGGGGCGTTCTGACGCGCCACGGACCTGCAACGGACTGCACGGCCTGGGCAATGAAGCGCGACCGTGTGGAGTGTGACGCTGAGCGTCCGCCGGGGACCACAGGAGAGGATGGCTCATGCCGCGAGGGATCAAACTGCCGGGCCGGCGCGGACGCCGCGACTCGGAGCCCAACGAGGCGCGCCTCGGAGACGACCACTCGGAGACGTATACCGCGAGGCTTGACCGGATCCTCGACGAGCCGGCAGGCCCGGCAGCCACCGAACCGGAGACCAAACGCCCGAAGCCCGCGCCGGATGCCGCCGGATAGGTCGTGGCATCGGGCGCTGAGTGGCAAACCGGAGAAGTTGCGTCGCCGGGACAAATCCGGGCGCCCGACCAACATCTGAGGGTGAAGCCGGCCCACCCGGGCCCGTGTTGCCGACCGGTACCAGTCTGGTTTGAACAGGCGCTCGCTCCAGGCCCCTTGCGCCATGGCGCACCATGGACCGATGGGTTCGATCAGACGAAAGAGCTTCGACGACGCGGACGGGATACGAGAGTTCCCGCTCCTCGAGGTCTCGCTCGCGCGAATCGGGTCGCACACGATCGGTCGCGGCGTGGTCCAGCCCGGCTGGCACTGGTCGGAGCACCTGGGGCCGGTGATGCGGGCGGAGTCGTGCCCGGTGCATCACGTGCAGGTGCTGCTCTCTGGTCGCTTCGCGGTGCGAATGGAGGATGGCGAGGAGGTGGTGTTTCAGCCTGGCGACGTGATGGACATCCCCCCAGGGCACGATGCCTGGGTGGTCGGCGACGAGCCGGCGGAGCTGATCGATTTCGCGGGCAACATTGACGCCCTGGGCCTGCCGCGCGAGCACGAGCGGATGGTAACGACCCTTCTCATGACCGACATCGTGGACTCGACCCTGACCGCGCGCCGCCTCGGCGACGCGCCGTGGAAGCAGGTCCTGTCCGATCACAACCGGCTCGTTCGCGCACAGCTGCTCCGATTTGGCGGCTCTGAGGTCAACACGACCGGCGATGGCTTCCTGGCCACCTTCCGGAGCGCGGTCGCCGGGCTCCGATGCGCTGCCGCCATCCTCGGCGCGCTCCGGGACACCGACATCGAGGTTCGCATCGGCGTCCACACCGGAGAGGTCGAGCCCATCGGCGACAACATCGGCGGCGTGGCGGTCCACGTAGCCGCTCGGATCATGGCGCTCGCCGGCGCGTCGGAGATCTTCGCCTCCGCGATCACCGTCGGCCTCGCCGATGGGAGCGGCCTCGCGTTCGAGAGTCGTGGTGCGAAGGAGGTCAAGGGACTCGAACGGCCGATCGACGTGTACCGGCTCGCGTGACTGATCGATGGAATAAACAAGGCGCATGGCCTTCCCCCAGGGAAATGTAGCCATGCGCCTCGCGTCGTGGGGCACCACGACTGGCGGTCAGCGTTGCGGAATCCCTCACCCGGTGTCATGACGAGCCGTCATGACGACGCTCGATGCCAAGGACCCTTTCGCCAGGCGGTGTGTCGTTCCTGAGTCAGGCCGGCTCGCCGGGCGCTCGCAGAGAGCCGAGTTCGCGAGCCGAGCCGTCGAGCGAGTCGATCCGATCGCGGTAGCGGTCGTGGGCCTCGCAGGCGACCATTTCGGCCGCATCGCGGGCCTCAGTCGTCAGCTCCCCGTCGCGTGTCTGCGCGTCGGCGGTCCGCCACGCGCTGAGCAGTTCCTCCGTCATCGCTTCCCTCTCATTCATGCGTCCTGGGACACGCACGATCAACGGCACCAGCGTAGGAAATCGGCTCGTCACAATTCCAGAGCACAGCTCGCCTCGAGCCCTTGCAGCCGCCTAACGACCGAGGGATCCGAATGGCCTCGGGCTGCGTATCCATGGGTGATCAAGCACCCCGCTCATCACGACACCGATTTCTTCGGGACCGGGGCCCCGCGACCGCCCTTCGAGTCGTGGGGCCTCGCCAATGCCCGAAATCGAGACGCATCCGAACGTCGTTCTCCGACGTATCAATGGCCAGATCCGTGCGCGTGTCCCCAGCGCCGCGGACGAGCAGTGGAGAGACGCCCATGCGTATCACGCGTACAGCCATCGCGCTCCTGTCCCTGTCGACGCTCCTGCTGGCCAGCCTGGCCTTTGCCGGAGCGACGATGGCCGGCGGGAGGCCATTCACGACCGAGTTGCTCGGCGCCAACGAGCGCCCCAACGCCGGCGACCCCGACGGCTCCGGCACAGCGACGGTGACACTGAACCCCGGAACCGGCGAGGTCTGCTACGAGATCACGGTGAGCGGCGTCGATCCTCTGACGGCGGCGCACATTCATGAGGCTCCGGCCGGTTCGCCAGGCGGCGTCGTCATTGCGTTGCCCTTGGCAGATGACTGCACGACGGCGGATCGCGATGTGATCCTCGAGATTCTCCGCAATCCCTCTGACTACTACGTCAACGTGCACAACGCTCCATACCCGGGCGGCGCCCTCCGCGGCCAGCTGTCCCGCTAGCTCGGACCTCCGTCGTCAGACGAACTCCGGCCCCGCGGCCGCCCTCTGGCGTCGCGGGGCCTTTCAACGTGGTCGACAGCACGTCGAACCACGGAACCAGGGGCGTCACTCGAACGGACGAGGCCTCGGGCTACACTCGGCGGGTGACGGCGACCGACCGACCGAGCCTGCTGCCTGACATCGACCCGGGCCTCGAGGCCGAGCAGATCGTTGGCCGCGAGGACATGGACCCGGAGGCATTCCGGAGCGCGGCCCACCGCGTTGTTGACGTCATGGCCGACTACCTCGCGAGCATCGAGCGCCACGCAGTCCTCCCGCCGATCGCGCCCGGCAGCGTCGTCGCCCAGCTTCCGCCGTCGCCGCCGGAAGGCCCGGAATCGCTCGATGCGATTCTTGCCGACGTGGTCGCGCTCATCGAGCCGAACTCGACCGCATGGCAACACCCGGGCTTCTTCGCCTACTTCGCCTCGACCGCGTCCGGCCCTGGGATCCTCGGCGAGATGCTGACGGCGGCTCTCAACCAGAACCCGATGCTCTGGCGGACATCGCCGAGCGGAACCGAGCTCGAGCAGGTCGTCGTCGACTGGCTTCGCCAGGCGCTCGGGCTGCCCGAGGCGTTCGACGGCCTCCTGACCGACACGGCCTCGACATCCACGCTGATCGCCCTCGCCGCCGCTCGCCAGGCGGCAGGCATCGACGCCGCGGCCGCGGGGATCGCCGGGCGACCGGACGTGCCCGCGCTCCGGGTCTATGCCTCGCAGGAGGCCCACTCGTCGGTCGACAAGGCGTGCATGACCCTTGGCCTGGGTCGGGCGGCGGTCGTGAAGATCCCGATCGACGATTTCTTCGCACTCCGGGCCGACGACCTCGAGGTCGCGATCGCCACCGATCGAGCCGCGGGCCACCGCCCGATCGCGATCGTCGCGACGGTCGGGACGACCTCATCGACCTCCGTCGATCCTGTGGCCGCCGTGGCCGACATCGCACAGCGCGAGGGCCTCTGGCTCCATGTCGATGCCGCCTACGCCGGCGCGGTCGCGATCGACCTGGCGCTGCGCGCGCCGTTCGCGGGCTGGGAACGGGCCGACTCGATCGTGATGAACCCCCACAAGTGGCTCTGGGCACCGGTCGATGCGTCGCTCCTCCTCAGCCGCCGCCTCGACGTCGTCCGCGATGCCTTCAGCCTCGTGCCGGAATACCTGCGGACCGTCGGCGGGGCGGGCACGGAGCGCAACTACAACGAGTACACGCCTCAGCTCGGGCGGCGGTTCCGGGCGTTGAAGCTGTGGATCCAGCTCCGCTGGTTCGGGCTCGAGGGGCTCCGGAGGCGGATCCGCCGCCATCTCGAACTGGCCCAGGCGTTCGCCGGCTGGGTCGACGACACAGCGGACTGGGAGCGCCTCGCGCCCGTGCCCTTCTCGACGATCTGCTTCCGCCATGTCCCGCCGCGTCTGGCGGGCGACGAGGCGGCGCTCGATGCCCACAACGCGGGCCTGATGGACGCGGTCAACCGGACCGGTGAGATGTTCCTGTCCCACACGAAGCTTCGCGGCCAGTTCACCATCCGCCTCGCGATCGGCAACCTCCGGACGGAGGAGCGCCACGTCGCCCGAGCCTGGGAACTCCTCCGCGACGCCGCCGCCGAGGTGCAGCCGTGACGACCGATCCCGACGCCGTTCAGCCCGTTACCGTTCTCTATTTCTATCGGACCCGCTGGGGCGCCCACGACGAGTTCGTGGAGCTGTTCACGCGGAACCACTGGCCGATCCTGCGGGAGCAGCTGACCGTCGGCCGGTTCACGGCGGTCGAGATGAGCACGCCGCGCTTCCACGGCGACGGACGGGCGGATTGGGACATCCTCGTCTCGATCACCTTCCGCGACTGGGCCGCGATGGAGGAGCACAGCGACGCCGTCATTGCGCAACGGCTGTATCCGGATCAGGCGACGTTCAAGCGCGAAGAGGCCCGCAGATTCGAACTCCTCGAGGCGCACTGGGACGTGGTCCTGGAGCCGCGCCCGCTCGGCTAGCCAGCCGCCGGCCCGTCCGCGTCCGGCGCTGCGCCAGTGGAGTCGGGCGCCGTCTCTTCGCCGCCGGGGAGCGCGCCGAGCTGCTGCATCATCGTCATCTTGTCGTACTGGTGCCAGTGCTCGACGACCGTGCCGTCGTGGATCCGGAAGATGTGGATCTCGCCGATGGAGTAGCGCTTGCCACTTGGCGCCATGCCCATCAGCTCGCCGGTGTGGGTGGCCTCGGCGGTCAGGCGGACGGCCACCCGGTCGTCCTCGGCGACCATGTCCTCGATCGTGAATCGCGCATCGGTCAGGGCCTTCGAGGTTCGACCGATTGCCGCCTTGAGGTCGTCCTTCGGCCGGCCGGTCGACGGCCAGGTGTGACCGACGAAGTCATCGGCAATGAGCTCGTCGACGGTGTCGGTCATGCCCTGGACGAAGACCTCGTCGATGAACCGGCGAACGATTGCCTTGTTCTCGTCGATCGACATTGGCGCTTCCTCCTCGGTCATTCGTGGCGTCGCCGGGTCTCAGGTGTCGGGGCCGGAGCGGGGTCATGGTCTCCGATGGTAGACCCATCGTGCGTGGCCGCGACCGACCGTGGCATCATCGGCCACACGTCATCCGCCGCCAGAGGTCCTCATCCACCGTGCCACCGATCGGAGAGCTGACCCGGATCGAGCAGGTCCACCTCGACCGCCTCGAGCACCAGGGCATCTTCACCACCGGCCTGCTCCTGGAGGTCAGCGAGACCGTCACCCGGCGCCAGACGCTGGCCGACCAGGTCAACGCCGACACGAACGAGGTGCTGACCTGGCGGGACGAGGCCCTGATGCTCAACCTGGCGAGCTTCGGACCCGACGATCACCAGCTCCTGATGCAGGCAGGGATCGATGGCCTGCGCGACATCCTCAGCCTCGACGGGGACGCCTTCCGCGAGCGGATCCACCGCGCCGCGATCGAGCTGAACGTGGAGCCGCCGGTCGATCTGACGATCGCCGGCTGGTGGGATCAGGCGCGCACCCTCGAAGACTGACCCGTTCGGGCGGACCGCGCACGTGGCGGCACCCTCGTGATCGCGGGTCTACCATGCGGCGGTGAGTGAATCATCCGCCTCATCGCGGACGTTGCCCGAACGGGCCGCGGCCATCGCGACGGCACTCGCGGCCGCCATCGTCGTCATCGCGATCGCGATCGTGCCGTTTCTCAGCCCGGCCTGGATTACGTTCGAGCAGGGTCGGACCAACGCCGCGGTCCTGACCGGCTACAGCGAAACCGATCTCCGGATCGCGACGAACGCGATCCTCCACGACCTCGTCGTCGGCCCGCCAGACTTCGCGGTCGAGGTTGCCGGAGCGGCGGTCCTCGAGGAGCGCGAGCGCGGCCACATGCGCGACGTTCGCGGCGTGTTCGCAGGCTTCGGGATGCTGGCCCTCGTGTCGGCGGTCCTCCTGGTGGGACTCGTGGCCGCGGCCCGGCGCATGGGCCATCCGGAACGCGCCTGGGCGGCGATCTCGACCGGCATGCGCTGGCTGATCGTCGGGATCGTGGCCGCCGGGGTGGTCGCCGCGGTGGCCTTCGACACCCTGTTCGAGATCTTCCACCGCCTCTTCTTTCCGGGCGGCACGTACACGTTCGACCCCCGGACCGACCACCTCGTCCAGCTCTTTCCGTTCGCGTTCTGGATGGAGACGACGATCGTCCTCGGGGCCGTCATCGTGGTCGTCGCAGCGATCCTCGCTGTCGTCACCGGCCAACGCGCACGGGCCGCCCGTCCTGAAACCACCCACGGCTGCGCGGCGGTGACGCCGGCCGCCACCCACCCGGAGGGCGCCCGATGAATGGCGTCCCCGTCGCCCGGATCCTCGGCTTCGAGATCCGGCTCCACCTGTCATGGCTGTTCATCGTGGCGATCGTCACCGTCACCGTTGCCGGCCGGATCGAACAGTTTGAACCCGGCATCGATCCCGGTGTCAGCTGGGCGATCGGGCTGTTCGCGTCGCTCGGATTCATGCTGACCGTCATCGCCCACGAGCTCGCCCATGCGGTCGTCGCCCGGCGCGACGGCGCGGAGACGACGATCCTCGTCGTCCAGTTCATCGGTTCGCCGACGCCGGTGGACATCGTCGCCCGGTCGGCCAGGGCCGAGGCCGCGATCGCCCTGGCCGGTCCGCTGACGAGTGCCGGGATTGGCCTTGTCACGATCGGGGCAGCGTTCGGTCTGCTCTCGCTCCGGGTGGCCGCGGGCCCCGTCGCCGACGTCCTGGTGATCGTCGGCGCGCTCAACTTCCTGCTTGCGGGGATCAGCCTGATTCCGGCCTTTCCGCTCGACGGCGGCCGGGTCATCCGAGCCATCGCGTGGGCCCGAACCGGGAACCAGCGAACCGGAACACGGATCGCGGGGCTGGTCGGCAAGTTCGCCGGTCGGGTCGGGCTCATCCTCGGGCTGGCGGTGATCCTGACCGGGGACACGCTCGACGGGATCATGGTCGGCCTCGTCGGCTGGTTCCTCATGGCCTCGGCGCGCTCGGTCGACCGCTGGCTCGTCCTCGACGAGCTCGTCCAGGGCATGAGCGTTGGCGAGGCGATGGAGAAGGAGCTCGAAACGATCTCGCCCCAGCTCACCCTCGACACGTTCGCCGCTTCGGTCCTCGATGGGACCGTGACACCGGCCCTGCCCGTCGTGTTCGGTGACCTCGTCGTCGGGATCGTGGGCGCGTCCCAGGTCCGAGCCGTCGCGCCGCGCAACTGGGCATCGACGCGAACCGAGGATGTGATGGTGGGCGGCGACGACCTGCCCACCGCGCGCGAGGATGAGCGCCTGACGGACGCCCTTGAACGACTCCGCACGTCGCATCTCGACGGGCTGCCGGTCCTCGACGGGACGATCCTTCGCGGCGTCCTGACGCGACGGTCGATCGCCGCTCTGCTCCAGGCTCGCGCGGAGTCGCGCGGCCAGGCCCTGTGATCCGTTCCGGCTCCGGGTCCGGCGCCGACTCCGGCTCGGGCTCCGTGCGCCGGCGGTCGTCGCCCCGGCGATCGTCGCCCCGGCGATCGTCGCACGACGCGTCGTGATCGCGGCGGCAGACCGGCTGCTCTCGGT
>JACCVQ010000083.1 GCA_013698095.1 Chloroflexota bacterium | reverse complement strand
GGATCACGCAGGCGTAAGCGGGCGCTCCGGCGGCGCGAAGCTCGCTCGCTGCGGCCGCGTCCTGGATGATCAGCGCAGTCACCATCCCGTACATCCCGTCGGTGCCCTCGGCGTGGGGCAGGATGTGGCAGTGGAACGCACAGGCGCCGGGCTCGTCGCAGTCGATGACGACGTCCCAGCGCTCGCCCGGGTTGACCCCGAGCGTGTCGCACGTGAACGCGGCCGTCCCGAGCGGGTGCCCATCGCGGGCCACGACCCGCATCGGGATCCCGTGGAGGTGCCAGGGATGCATCATCACGCCCTCGTTCATGAACCGGATCCGGATCGTCTCGCCCTGGGCGGCGAGGACCGGGAGCACGGCCGGGAAGCCGTGGCCGTTGATCGTGAAGCCGCCGAGCGAGTCGTTTGAGATCCAGATGTACTCGCGATCGGCCTGAATCGGATCGGTCTTCGGCTCGACGATGAACGCGCCCAGCAGCCCTCGCCCCACCTGATCCGTCGCGTTGTGGTGCGAGTGGTACATCAGGGAGCCCGTGTTGCTGACGGTGAATTCGTAGGTGTACGTCTCGCCCGGGACGATCGGGCGCTGGGTCACGAACGGCACGCCGTCCTGGAAGAAGTCCTCGAACTCGACGCCGTGGAAATGGACCCCGGTCGTCTCCTTGAGATTGTTGGTGAAGATCGCCCGGATCTTGTCGCCCTCGGTGACCCGGATCGTCGGGCCCGGCCACTGGCCGTTGTAGCCGAGCGCCTTGACAGCCGGCTTCTTCTCGTCGATCCGCTGCTCGAACTCGTCGATGGTCAGCCGGAAGACCTTGACATTGCCGTCGAGTTCGGGCGTCAGCGGCTTCAGCGCGTCGCTCAGGACGAGCTGCGGAACCTGGACGAAGGCCGGCTTCTCCTTGAGCTCCGGGTAGTCGTCGCCCGCGCCAAGGATGTCGACGAGCTTGGCGAACGCTGCGTCGCCGTAGATGCCCTTGAGGGCTGGGGCGAGGTTGCCGAGGTAGCGCCGGACCACCGTCCGGGCTTCGACGTCGTGGGCCGTCCAGCCGGCAGGCATCGGTCCGCTCGGGACGCCCGACGCGGCCGCGGAGGCTGCCGGGCCAGAGGCTGCCGGCATCGAGTGGCCGGGCATTCCGCTCACGTCCGGCACGTGCGCCGAGGGTCCCGCCGACCCCGCCGGCAGTGCGCTGCCGGACGGCTTGTAGGTGTAGCCGGGGAGGCCGGCCGCCGGTGCGCATGCGGCAATGCCGGCGGCGATCAGGCCGCCCCCCGTCAGGGCGGCCGTTCGCAGGAACCTGCGTCGAGACAGGGCGGGATCGGTCGTGCGCGATACCAGGTCAATCTGCGGCTGAGCATCCATGCGTCCGATGATGACTGCCCCGGCGCTGCGCGGCGAGTGACAAGCGGCCCGTTCTCGGCGGGCCGACCGACCCGCTCAGGCCGCGGCGACGTACGCCCGCAGGTGGTCGGCCGTCAGGGTCCGGCCGTTCGCAACGAGGTCGGCAGGCGTTCCCTCGAAAACGATCTCGCCGCCATCGTGGCCGGCGCCCGGCCCCAGGTCGATCAACCAGTCGGCGTGGGCCATCACCGCAAGGTGATGTTCGATCACGATCACGGTGTTGCCGTCGTCGACGAGTCGGTCGAGGAGCGCCAGGAGCCGGTCGACATCGGCCAGGTGGAGGCCGCTCGTGGGCTCGTCGAGGACGTAGGTCGTCCCCTTCTGGGCCATCTGGATCGCCAGCTTGAGACGCTGCCGCTCGCCGCCCGACAGCGTCGTCAGCGGCTGGCCGAGCCCGACGTAGCCGAGCCCGACATCGACCAGGCGGTCGAGGATGACCCGGCCGCCGCCCTTCGCGAAGAAGTCGCGCGCCTCGCTGACGGGCATCGCCAGGACCTCGCTGACGTCCTTGCCGCGGAGCGTGTGGGCGAGGACCTCGGGCTTGAAGCGCTTGCCCTCGCACTCCTCGCAGAGCGAGGCGACGCCGGCCATCATCGCAAGGTCCATGTAGACGAGCCCGATGCCCTTGCAGGTGGGACAGGCGCCGTCCGAGTTGGCGCTGAAGAGGCTGGCGCTGACGCCGTTGGCCTTCGCGAACTCGGCCCGGATCACGTCAAGCAGCCCGGTATAGGTCGCTGGATTGCTCCGGCGCGAGCCGCGGATCGCGGACTGGTCGACGACGACGACGCCATCCTTGCGCGGCAGGTAGCCGTGGATCAGCGAGCTCTTGCCGGAACCCGCCACGCCGGTCACGACGGTCAGGATCCCGAGCGGGATCTCGACGCTGACGTTCTTCAGGTTGTGACTGGTCGCATCGCGGATCGCGACATGACCGGCCGGCTGCCGGAACGTCTCACGGAGCGCCGCCCGATGATCGAGGTGGCGACCGGTCAGGGTGTCGCTTGCGCGGAGGCCGGCGACGTCGCCCTCGTAGCAGATCCGGCCACCGCCGGAACCGGCCCCCGGACCGAGATCCACGACGTGGTCGGCGATCCCGATGACCTCGGGCTTGTGCTCGACGACGAGGATCGTGTTGCCCTTGTCGCGCAGGAGCAGGAGCAGGTCGTTCATCCGCCGGATGTCGTGGGGATGGAGCCCCACCGTCGGCTCGTCGAAGACGTAGGTCACGTCGGTCAGGCTCGAGCCGAGGTGGCGGACCATCTTCACTCGCTGTGCCTCACCGCCCGACAGGCTGCCCGACTCCCGGTTCAGGCTGAGGTAGCCGAGCCCGATCTCGACCAGGGAGTCGAGGGTTCCGCGGAGGGTCGTGATCAGCGGCCCGATCCCGGGCGCCTCGATCCCCGTCATGATCTCCGCCAGCTCACTGATCTGGAGCGCCGACATCTCGGCGATGTTCCGGCCGCCGATCTTCGACGACAGGGCCGCCGCGTTCAGGCGGGCCCCGCCGCAGTCCGGACAGGCGGTGAACGTCGCCGCCCGGTCGACGAAGGCCCGGATGTGCGGCTGGAGCGCCTCGCGGTCCTTGGACAGGAACGCCTTCTGGATCCGGGGAAGGAGCCCCTCGTAGGACATGTTGATGCCCTGGACCTTGACCTTCGTCGGCTCGTGGTAGAGGAAGTCGTGGAGCTCGGTCTCGGTGTAGTCGCGGATCGGCTTGGCCGGGTCGAGGAAGCCCGATTCGCTGTAGATCCGGACCATCCAGCCGTCCGCTGTGTAGCCGGGAATCGTGATCGCACCTTCGCTGAGTGAGCGTTCACGGTCGATCAGCTCGTCGATGTCGACGCTCGACACCCGGCCGAGCCCCTCGCAGCGCGCGCACATCCCGCCGCGCAGCGTGACCTCGCGGGACGCCACCACGCCATCGCCCTTGTCGAGCTCCATCTGGCCCTGGGCGGTTCCGGCCGGCATATTGAATGAGAAGGCCGTGGCCGGCCCGACGTATGGCTCGCCCAGCCGGCTGAAGAGGATGCGGAGCATCGTGTAGGCGTCGGTGGCTGTGCCCACCGTCGAGCGGACGTTGGCGCCCATCCGCTCCTGGTCGACCACGATCGCCGCGCTCAGATTGCGCAGCACGTCGACATCCGGGCGGGCCTGGCTCGGCATGAACGTCTGCAGGAACGCGGTGTAGGTCTCGTTGATCATCCGCTGGGACTCGGCCGCGATCGTGCCGAAGACGAGCGACGACTTGCCGGATCCGGACACGCCGGTGAAGACCGTCAGGCGGCGCTTCGGAATGTCGAGCGAGATGTCCTGAAGGTTGTTCTCGCGGGCGCCACGGACCTCGATGAGATCGTGGCTGTCGGCGGCCGCGCGCGGCGGGGCGAGCGTCGATTCGGCGGTCATCCGGTCCTTTCCGGGAACGTGCGGGCAGGGTTGGCGGCGAGAGCGGGCGTCACGCGCTGGTGGCGTCGATGTGCTGGAGGAGCTCGTGGGCTGCGAGCTCGATCGCCTTGTGGCGCCATTCGGCGGCGCGGAAGTGGCAGGCGATGATCGCCGATCGGTGCACCCGCCGGAAGTCGCCGACGACGAAGGCGAAGCGGCCCTTCGTCTCGTCCGTCGCGCCGTCGGTCAGGCCGAGGTGCCACCCGGCGTAGTCGTCCCAGTCGTGCTTGGCGAGGTAGGCGTTTTCGTCGTCCGTGCTCGGCTGGACGTCGCCCCAGTTGCTGTCGAGGACGTATTGGCGAGCGTCGATCAGACGGCGGACGTGGGCCACGGCGGCGTCGTTCAGGGTGTAGGAAGCCATGGTCGAAGTATGGAACGCCACACGACGGTCCGCGGCGCGCTCCGCCATGGCAAAGAACGGTTACGCCTTGGTGCCGCTTGGGTACCGCGGCATCCCTGAGCGTGGGCGCTCAGTGAGAAGGTCTCGATTCTGGCTCGAGCAACCCTTGTCGGGTCGCCGCCGCGGCTGCCTCGTACCGGCTCAGCGCGCCCAACTTGTTCATCGCGTGCGTGACGTGCACGGAAACGGTCTTTTCGCTGATGAACAGGCGATCACCGATCTCGCGGTTGGTATGGCCGGCCGCGACGAGTGTCAGGACTTCGAGCTCCCGGGCGGTCAGCGTGGTGGCCGAGGTTTTCATCGCCGGACCGGCGCTGCCCTGGGGGCTGTCGAGCTGGATCCGCGCCCGTGACGCGAGCGCCTCGATCGCGATCCGGAGCGGAGCCGCGCCCAGGTTGCTTGCCGCGGCGTGCGCGTCGCGCAACGGGGGCGCCGCGTCGATGGCGCCACCGCCGCTCGCCAGGACTGCCTCGGCCTGGCGGTACCGGGCATACGCCAGCTCCCACGGCTGCTGAAGCTCGAACCGGGCCTCGACGGCTGGCATCCACAGCGCAGGTTCTGGCCGGTCCTCGAGGCGAGACTCCTCGGCGTCCGCGCTGCTGAGCTCGGACCTGACCATCGGACCGGCTCCGTCCGCCTCGATCGCCGCATGGGCGCTCCGGCGGAACACGGCCAGGTACCGCCGTCCTGTCGCGACCGCCTCCACGACCTCGGTGATCCGACGACGGCGGCGGGCGGCATCGGCGCGATCAGCCTCGCCCCCGATCGCCTTGAGGAGCGACCACCACAGCGTCGCGTCGCGATCGGGTTCGGGCGACGCCGCGAGCGCCGATTCCATGAGGCGTCGGCCGTCGGCGTGGCGGCCCGTCGCGTACGCGAGGAAGATCGTGTCCTCGAGTTGCCAGATCCGATGCGGACCGACAGCCGGGATCTCCGCGGCTTGAGCGATCTCGTGCTCGGCCTCCGCGATGCGACCCTGGAGCGTGTCCAGTCGCGCGAGTGACATATGCGTATAAACCACCTCGAATGAGATGGTCTTCCGTTCCAGGATCTGGCCCCCAGTCGCTCGCGCCTCGGCCCAGCGCCCGAGCTCGATGAGGCTCTCGAGGATGCCGTCGAGGAGGAGGACTCCGTAGCGTCCGTCAGAACCGACGCGGCGGGCGATCGTGAGAGCGTGTCGATTCAGGGCCAGGCTCTCCTCGAAGCGGCCATGCATGTACCGGGCCCACGCGCGGTACCGAGACGACCGCGTCTGCACGTCCGGGTCGCTGAGGTCTTCGAAGATCCGCGCGGCTTCGGCGTACGACTCCTCGGCATTGTTCGTCTCGCCAAGGTGGGTATGGATCTGCCCCAGGATCGTCAGTGCTCGCGCCAGGTCCCGCCGCGCCCCGCATTCGCGCGCGATTGCGATCCCCCGGAGCGCCGCCTCACGCGCGCTCGTGTACCGACCCTGATGCCACCGGAGCCCTGCGTCGGCGGTGAACGCTTGGACGCTTGTCGCGGAGCGCTCCTCACCCAGCATCGACGTCGCCTCAAGGACGGCGCCTTCGGCTGCCGCGATGTCGGTTGCCTCCCAGGCGTAATCGAACAGCTCGAGAAGGACCGCCACGCGGCGCTGCCTGTCGGCCGGGTCGAGTTCGGCGAGCGCGTCGCGTGCGAGGGCGGCCCCCCGGGCCTGATGGCCAGCGGACGCAGCGGCACGGGCCGCCCGGGCCAACAGGTCGGGGTGGTCCATGCCCACCTGGGCAGCAGCGTCGGGAACACGAGGCCAGATCTCCAGGATGCGATCCAGGTGCACCTCGGCTTCAGCGTGTGCCGATGCCGCCTCGGCGGCCGTTACGGCGGCCAGTGACGCCGTGAGCGCTCGGGGGAGGTCCCCTGCGGCCAGCGCGTGATACGCGATCTCGCCCGTCCGTGCCAGCTCGCCGCCCGGCGACAGGGCTTCCTGCTCGAGCGTGTCGGCGATCGCGCGATGGATCACCGTACGCTCCGCGGCCAGAAGCTGATCCAGGGCCGCCTCGCGAAGAAGCGCGTGCCGGAATGCGTACCCGGGCGCGGGATCGACGACATGGAGCAGCACGCGCTGATCGACGGCCTCTCGGAGCGCTGCGATCAGGACGGGCGATGGCGTCGCGGCGACGCGCTCCAGCAGCTCGTGGCCGACCACGCGCCCGGCCACGGCGGCCACGCGCACAATCCCCTGCGTCACGTCGTCGAGCGCCGCGAGACGTGCGGCCAACACCTCCCGGAGCGACGTGGGTAACGGCGCGCCACGCACGCCGCCCGTTGCGACGAGCTCCTCGGCGAAGAACGCATTCCCGTCTGACCGTTCGAACACCTCACGCGCCAGATCGGGCTCCGGTATCCGGCCGAGGATCCCCGTCAGCTGCTGCACCACTTCGCCCTCATCGAAGCGCGCAATGTCAATCCGTTCGAACCACGGCAGGCGGGCGAGCTCGGCGACGACCCCGAGGAGGGGATGACGCCGATTGAGCGTATCGATCCTGGCGGTCGCGACCAACAGCCAGGGCTCGGTCTGCACCGATCGCGCGAGATACGTGACGAGATCCAGCGTTGATGCGTCGGCCCAATGCAGGTCCTCGATCGTCACGAGGATCGGTGTTGGCGTCGATGCCACCGCGAGCAGGTCGCGGACGGCCGCGAAGAGCCGGCCCTGTCCGCCCTGTCCGCCACCCGGCGCTGCGTCGCGCGCGGGCCTGATCTCAGGTATGAGGCGGCTGAGCTCGGAACGCGTCGGCGGGGGCAGCGCCGCCGTGTACCCGGCACGGTGGAGTTCACGAACGATATCGACGAATGGCGCGTATGCGAGCGTCCCCGCGGCCACGTCCACGCAGAGGCCGCCCACCGCCGTGACTCCCATGCCGGCGGAAAGGGTCGACACCTCGGTCAGGAGCCGCGTCTTGCCGACGCCTGCTTCGCCACTGATGAGCACGATTCCGGGCTCACCGGTGGCCGCGCGCTCGAGCGCCGCGGACAGGGCCGCGCGCTCGGCGACACGGCCGACGAAGACCGGACTTGAAACCCGACGAGGCACGCCGCCGATATTGCGCCCGGGTGCCGTCTCGAACAAGCGCTTAGATCACGCGAGACGAATGAGGTCGCTGCGCTCTTTGGATAAGGGATTGCACGATGGCAGACAGGAGTGCAGGGACCAGGCTTCGGGCATCAGATCACCCCGAACCAGAAGCCAGGAGCCGGACATGCACCCCTTCGCCCTCTACCTCGCCGTGACCGATGTCGAACGCAACAACCGGGCGGACGCCGCCTGGAACCGCCGACCGCGGTGGGCGCCCGTCGACGCCCTTCCGATCAACGAGCCCGCGAAGGTGCCCCCTCGGGGGCGGCTGATGGCCATGCTCCGCCGGCGAGCCGCACGAGTCGCGCGCGCCGCGAGTGCCTGAATCCACGCGCACCAACGTCACGGTGCGTGGACCGAAGGAAGGAGGCGTCCAAGCTCGCTTGGCGATGTTCTGGACCACGCCTGCTCGACGAGCGAATGCGTCAGCGCGAGGCGCTCTCCAGCCGGCCGAGGGCCTCGAGGACCTCGGCCACGACGCGGGCCAGCGGCGCGAACGGCAGGTCGAGCCGGATCGTGGCGGACTCCGTGAGCATCGCGTTGTAGGGCGCCCCAGTCCCCGCCTCGGCGCGGAAGTCCGTCCGGACCAGCAAGATCGGCTTCTTGCCGTCGGCGTATCCACACTCCCAGGCGGTGCCCGAGTCGGGATCCGCGCCATCCATGATCGCCACGAGCGCGTCCGCCCAGTCGATGCCGCCGACGTCGCTGCTGAAGATGCCCGGCGCATCCTTGCCCGGCTCCTTGTCCTGCGGCAGGAAGACCTCGTGTCCCCCGGCGCGGAGGGTCGTCGTAAGGTCGTCGTTCCAGGCCCGTTCGGCGGACGTGAAGAGCGGCCCGGCGAAGTACAACTTCATCGGCTCAAGTATCGCCGTGTCCGCGACGAGCTCGCCTGTCCACAGCCAGTGGCCGGACGAGCGCCGCGGAGATGGTCATCGACGGGGCTAGCCGCCGATCCGCACCAGCTTCTTGTTGACGAACTCGTCGGCGCCGAAGCGCCCGAGCTCGCGACCCGAACCGGAGCGCTTCACGCCGCCGAACGGTAGTTCTGCGCCGTCTCCGAGCACGATGTTGACCCAGACCATGCCTGCGTCGATCCGATCCGCGACGCGCAGCGCCTGCTTCTCATCGGTCGTGAACAGGTACGACCCGAGGCCGAACGGGGTGTCGTTGGCGAGGGTGACCGCTTCGTCCTCCGATGACACCTTGTAGACGATGCCGACGGGGCCGAAGAACTCCTCGTGGTGGGCGTCGCTTTCGGGCGACACATCGGCGAGCACGGTGGCCGGGAAGAACGCCCCGTCGCGCTTGCCACCGGCGACCAGTCGCGCACCCTGCTCGACGGCACGGTCGAGCTGCTCCTGCAGACGCTCCGCGGCGGCGAGCGACGAGAGCGGGCCGAGCACCGTGTCGGGCGACGTCGGGTCCCCGGGCGCCGCCTTCGTGAGGCCGTTGGTGAACTTCTCGAGGAACGGCTCGTACAGGTCGTCCATCACGATGAACCGCTTGGCTGCGTTGCACGACTGACCGGTGTTATCGAGACGCGCTCCGACAGCGGCTTCGACCGCGCCGTCGAGATCGTCGGTGCTGAGCAGGATGAAGGGGTCCGACCCGCCGAGTTCGAGCACGACCTTCTTGAGGTACTTGCCCGCGAGCTGTGCGACGGCCGCACCGGCCGCCTCGGAGCCCGTGAGCGAGACGCCCTGCACGCGCGGATCGGCGATGACCGACTCCATCTGGCTGGTCGATGCATACACGTTGACGTAGGCGCCCTCGGGGAACCCGGCCTCGAGGAAGATCTTCTCCATCGCGGCCGCCGACTCGGGGCATTGCGATGCGTGCTTGAGGATGATCGTGTTGCCGATGATCAGGTTCGGGCCGGCGAAGCGGGCGACCTGGTAGTACGGGAAGTTCCAGGGCATGATGCCGAGCAGGACACCCAGCGAGTTGCGCCGGATGAACGCCGTCCCTTCCCCGGCACGCAGCTCGATCGTCTCGTCTGCGAGGAACGTCGCGCCGTTCGCGGCGTAGTAGCCGTAGATGTCCGCGGCGAAATCGACCTCGCCGAGCGCCTGCCCGACCGGCTTGCCCATCTCGCGCACGATGAGGTTCGCGAGCTCTTCGCGGCGCTCGGTGTGCAGGTCGGCAACTTTCTGGATGAGCGCGGCGCGTTCCGCGACGGTGGTTGACCGTGACCATTCGGCGTGTGCGGCGGCGGCCGTGTCGACGGCCTTCGCGAGGTCCTCGTCGGAGATCGTGGGATACGTGGCGAGTGACTCACCGGTCGCGGGATTGACGACCGCATAGCTCATGGGGCTCTCCTCTTCTACTGAGATACGGACGACTCTATGACGATGCGGCCTGACGCAACTGCCGCCACCGCATCCCTTTGAGCGCGGGATACAGCGCCGACCAGACGACAATGGGCGCCCGTAGCGCCCGACTGTCGATGCCGTGGGCATCGTACGTGCGCTGATGACGCCAGACGTGGCCGGGTGCGGCTATCGCTGATCCGGTCGCTGAGCACGTGCCGCGATCCACTTGGATATCGTGGCCTGGGTTGTTCGGAGGCATCTCGCGGACTTGGACGGCGGTGTATTGGGTCAGGAGCCCTGCATGCACCGCGTCTACTGCGTAGCGCTCGATCTTTCGGCGGAGTTCGGGATCCTTTGGCAGAACGAGCCGATGGTGGTCACCACGGTCGTCTCGGTGGTGCTGTATACCTCGGCCCAGTCGCCGGAGCGCGTGGTGAGCGCGAGCCTCGGTGTCACCGCACCGTGACCGGCAGCGTCCAGAAGGGAACCCGATGCGCGATCTGAGCACCCTTCCCAAGGTCGAGTTGCACCTCCATCTCGAAGGCACCCTGGAGCCGGAGACCGTGCTGGAACTGGCCCGCCGCAACAAGGTCGAGCTGCCCTACGCCGACCTGGAGGACCTGCGCGGTCGGTACGAGTTCACCGACCTGCAGAGCTTCCTGGACCTGATCTACGCGAACCTCACCGTGCTGCAGACCGAGGAGGACTTCAGCGACCTTGTGACCGCCTATGTCGCCCGGGCGGCGGCCGGCGGCGTACGCCACGTCGAAGCGTTCTTCGACCCGCAGCCCCACGTCGCCCGCGGCATCCCGCTCCAGCGGGTCCTGGACGGGCTGGCGTCGGGCATCGCCTCCGCCGAACGCGACCACGGCACGACCGTCGAGCTGATCGCCTGCTTCCACCGGGACCGCTCCGAGGAGGAGGCCCTGGCGATGCTGGCCGCTCTGGAGGAGGCCGGTGCGCCGATCATCGGGATCGGTCTGGACTCGGCCGAGGTCGGCAACCCGCCCGCCAAGTTCCAACGCGTGTACGCCCGCGCCGGTGAGCTGGGACTCCACCGGGTCGCTCACGCCGGCGAGGAGGGCGGGGCCGCATCGGTGACCGAGGCGCTCGACCTGCTGCACATCGAGCGGGTCGACCACGGCATCCAGGCGATCGATGACCCTGCCCTGATGGATCGGTTGGCGCGCGCCGGGACCCCGCTGACCATGTGTCCGCTGTCCAACGTACGGCTCCGGTGCGTGGATACGCTGGCGGACCATCCGCTGCCGGCCTTCCTCGAGGCGGGCGTCCTGGTCACAGTCAACTCCGACGACCCGGCCTATTTCGGCGGCTACGCGGACACGAACTACGAGGCCCTGCGGGCGACGTTCGGCTTCAGCGACGAGGTGATGGCCCGGTTGGCGCGCAACTCGGTCACGGCCAGCTTCCTGCCCGAGGGGCGGAAGACGGAGCTGCTGAGCGAGATCGACGCCTGGATCGCCACGTGACCGAGCTGACTCCGACCGAGCGCCTGCATCTGGCCCTGATGCTGACCCTCACCTTCACCACCGGCAGCAACGAGACGGTCGGCTATCCGCCGCTTTGAGGGATCGCTCCCACATCGAGACAGCTGTGGCACAAGCGTGGAATCGCGAGCGTGGGCCGCTCAGTTAGCAGGTCTTCGTTTGGGCGCTGTCCGCCTTCTGCTCCTCCGGGCCTCCGTGGTGCACGCGGGGGGTCGCGCTTAGGGTACCGCTCCCATTTCAGCTCCCAATGAAGGCGCCTTCCATGCGCCCGACGACGGATGGCTCCTGTCACGCGCACGAACATCGACGGTTGGGTGGCGGTGGTCGTCGGGGTTCGGCATCCAAACTCCTATCCCGTCATATCAGTTGCCCGGGAGCCGTCGAACATGTGACCGATACTTGGCGCATGGCGGTGCGAGGCCGAGTTGACATGTCACGACATGGATTGCAGGGTTCATCCGTGGAAGCCTCTAACCGCTACCCGCTGCTCCTTTCGCCCTTCGACATCCGCGGTCGTCGGCTGCGGAATCGCATCGTCTCAACGCCACACGCTACCGGCTGGAGCCGGGACGGGCTGATCGACCGGAGCGAGGTCGACTACCACCTGCGCAAGGCCGCCGGCGGTTGCGGGCTCGTGATGACGTTCGGATCGGCCTCGGTCGACGTGTCGACCGAGGCGTCGTACGGCTCGGTCGCACTCTGGGACGAGCAAAACGAGCCGGCGCTGCGGGCGCTCGCCGACGGCGTCCACGAGCACGGCGCGCTCGTGATGTCGCAGATGACGCACATGGGCCGGCGCGGCACGTCGGCCATCTCGGGCATCCCGCTGCGCGCGCCGTCGGATCTGCCCGAGGGCGTGCACATGGAGGTGCCCGTGCCGCTGGCGACCGACGAGTTGCCGGCGATCGTCGAGCGCTTCGCGAACGTGGCCCGCCGGCTGGAGCGCTGCGGCCTCGATGGTGCCGAGGTCACGTCGTTCGGCGGGCACTTGATCGAGCAGTTCTTCGACCCGCGGGTCAACACGCGCACCGACGAGTATGGCGGCTCCCTGGAGAACCGCACCCGGTTCGCGCGCGAGGTACTCGAGGCGGTGCGGGCCGCGGTGTCCGACACGTTCATCGTCGGCTTCCGGATGGCCGTTGATCAGTGCCTGACCGGCGGCCTGGGCCCGGACGACATGATCGAGATCGCCCGTAGTGTGGCTTCGACCGGCGCGGTCGATCTCTTTAGCGTCAGCGGCGGTACGGGCGCGACGCGCCTGGCCACCGGCTTCTTCGTCCCTGGCGACATGCTGCCCATGGGCGTCTACAACGAGCGGGCGATCCGGTTCCGTCAGAAGGTCGGCGTGCCGACGCTCGTCGCGGGTCGGAACGTCGAGCCCAAGATGGCGGAGGCGGTCGTGGCGGCCGGGGTCGACCTCGTAGCGATGACGCGGGCGTTGATCGCCGACCCGGATCTCCCGCTGAAGATCGTGGATGGCCGGCATTACCGACCGTGCATCGGGCTCAACGATGGCTGCATCGGCCGCTTGTATACGGGCATGCCGATGTACTGCTCGGTCAACCCGGCGGTCCGCGATCCGGGGTTGGCCGAAGTCGTGGAGGCCCGGGAGCCCGTACGCGTTGTGGTCGTCGGAGGAGGGGTGGCCGGTCTGGAGGCAGCACGGGCGGCGGCTCTGCGGGGACACCATGTCGTGCTGTTCGAGCGGCGTGCAGTTCTCGGCGGTCGCGCTCGGTTGGCTGCCCAGCGGTCCGGGCGTGAACCTTGGTATCAATACATCGACTGGCTGCGCGATGAGGCACAGGCCGCAGGCGCTGAGATATGGCTGGGCGTTGATGCCGACGCAGACAGGGTCCTTGCCGGGAAGCCCGACGTGGTGATTGTCGCGACGGGGTCGATCCTCCGACCCGAGGCACGACTACCTGGTCCGGTACCCGTTCTCGACGTCGACGAGCTGCTCGACGATGGACTTGCTGTTCTTCCCGATCCATCGTCCGGTTCCGCGTTGATCCTCGACGACGACGGCCATCAGCTCGCGCCGACCGCGTCAGAGACGCTCGTCGCGGCCGGATTCGAGGTCGAGATCGCGACGACCCATCCGGCGGTCGGTGACTTGATCGACGCGACACAATTGCCGTTCGTCCTGCAGCGACTCGCCCGGGACGGCGTACGGCTTACGCCGAACGTGACTGGCGTCGCCAGCTCCGGGGGCGCCGTAACGCTCCGCCACCTGTACAGCGAGGCGGACGAGCAACGCGAGCGCATCGCAGTCGTCGTCATCGCTGGCCGCCGGAAGGCGCTGTGCGCGCTACCTGACCAGCTTGCCGCGGCCGCACCCGGGCTTCCCGTCGTCGTCATCGGCGATGCGTTGTCGCCAAGGACGCTCCTCGACGCCACCGCCGAGGGCGCCAGAGCCGGATCGAACATCGCAGCGCCGGCCCATGTCCGGGCGAGATCAACTCGGTCGGCCAGGGAAGCACTCTTCCTGTTCAAGCCCTGACGCCGTTCAAGTCCGTTAGCAGGTCTTCAGCGTTTGCGGAAGACCCACGCGACGAGATTCGGCGGTGAACAGGCGATTCTGATCGGAATGCAGGTTTGGAGCCGACACGCAGATTCGAACTGCGGACCTGCTGTTTACGAAACAGCTGCTCTACCGCTGAGCTATGTCGGCCCGGGTTTCACGCTCAGTTACAGCTGATAACTGGCGATTCCACCGAATCCAGTTGACGCACAACGCTCGAATAGCTGATGATTGTGCGACCATCCATGGCGACACAACGAGAGCTTCCGAGACCACAGGCGACCTCCGGCGCTGCCGATCTTAGCGCACCCGGCGGTCTGTCCTCCAGCGCGGCCTCGTTTGCGCGCTACCTTCGTGCGGCCAACATCGCGCCGGCGACCCTCAAGACCTACGCCGAGGCGGTCCGCACCCTGAGTGGATTCCTGGCCGATCGCGGGATGCCGACGGATGTCGCGGTCATCAGCCGCGAGCACGTCGAGGCATTCATCACGGACCAACTCGAGCGGTGGCGGCCGGCGACCGCCGCGAACCGCTACCGCGGCCTCCAGCGTTTCTTCGCCTGGCTGGTCGAGGAGGGCGAGATCCGGGTCAGTCCGATGGCCAAGATGAAGCCGCCGCACGTCCCTGATGAGCCACCGGCGGTCCTGCGCGATGAGGAACTCCGCCGTCTGCTGGCGACTTGCGAGCGCGGGACGCGCTTCGAGGATCGGCGCGACGCGGCAATCATCCGGGTCTTTATCGACACGGGTGCCCGAAGGGCTGAGGTCGCCGGACTTCGCTTCGTGCCTGCCGACGAGGCCTCGAACGATGTCGACCTCGACCAAGGGATCCTGCGGGTGCTTGGCAAAGGACGTCGCGAGCGCGTGGTCGCTGTTGGAGCCAAGACGGTTCGTGCCCTCGATCGATATGCCCGGATGAGACAGCGCTCGACTCATGCGGACCTTCCTTGGCTGTGGGTTGGTCGAAAGGGCCGGCTGACCGATAGCGGAATCGCGCAGGTCATCCGAGAGCGAGGAAGGCAAGCCGGGTTCGGCGACGGGCTGCATCCGCATCAGCTGCGCCACACGTTCGCCCACAGCTGGCTTGCTGGCGGCGGCGGCGAAAGCGATCTCATGCGATTGGCTGGCTGGCGTAGCCGCCAGATGCTCGATCGGTATGGCGCGAGCGCCGCGAGCGAGCGCGCGGTGGCCGCCCACCGCCGCCTGTCACCCGGGGACCGCATCTAAGGGCGACCGACGGTCAGGGCTCATTTTCCTGGACCGGCATGCTGGCCAGGATCTCCAGGATCAAGCCGCCGTAACTGGCGGCGATGATGAACAACGTGGCGTAGCAGAATCCGACTCTGTCGCGAGTGGTACCGGCGACCGCAGCCTGATGGGCACGGAACATGAAGCCATCCCATTGTGTCGGATCAAATGAGGCAAGGAACTCGGCGGCGCGCTCTTCGGTGATTCGCGCGTCCAAGCGATGAGCGAAGTCATTGCGGATCTTGTTGGCGACGACGAAGGAGGGCCGGGCGTCCCCTGGCAACCTGCCGAGGCGGGTCGCCTCATCGACCTTAGCCATGAACCCGACTCGCTCGACGTCCCGGATGCCTGACTGGGTGTCTGCCTCGATGACGGCGTTAAGGGTCACCTCCAAGGCTAGGTGCGATCGCAGCACCAACCCGAGATCGTCGCCCGCGATGAACTGAAGGAACCGATCTAGGTTCGGCGGCTCGGCTCTATGTCTGGAGCTGGCCATCGCCGCATTCCCTCCCGCTCTTGTCGATAAGACTACTCAACGGCGCGTCTGGGCATCAGCGCCCCTTGTCGCCGAAAGTTCGATCGTCCGCTCGCACGTCGCAGGGATCTGCGTTGCTTGACATTCGTACACATCAAGGTCATGCTGCTGGGAAATCCAGCAACGGAAGAAGATGTAATGGATCGGCAGGAGATTGAGGACGAGCTAAAGCGCCTCATCCGCGAGGCTCGCGGAGAGCCGGACGACGCCGGCGACCAGACCATGGCCGAGATCGAGGAGCGAATCGACTCGCTCGAGGGGGTCGAGGTCGTCATGGCGGCTGAGGAACGGTTCGGCATTTCGATCCCGGACGGCGAGCTCAATCGCATCTGTCGCTCGATCTCCAGGATCGCCGAACTAGTCGAGCAGAAGCTAACCGCGGCAGCGACCGATGAGGCAGGTGGAGCAGCGTCATGACAGAGCCCCGGGAGCCTGGGATCACAACTCCTTCAGAGGACGACGAACCACAGAAGCGCCTGTCCCGACGCCTCCGGGAGGCGCGCGAATACCTTGGGCTGGCGCAGCAATTCGTGGCCGATCAGACCGGCATCCCTCGAGCCGCGATCTCTGCCATCGAAACAGGTCGCCGTCGAGTTGAGGCGTTGGAGCTCGAACGACTCGCAGGCGTTTACAAGTTTCCTGTGGCGTACTTCCTGGAAGGGTCATTGGAGGAGCCCGCATCCGTTCGGGCCCTGGCGCGCGAGGCCGTGGAGCTCACAGAGGACGACCGCGCCGAGGTCCTTCGTTTTGCCCAGTTCCTCAAAGGCTTCGGTGAGTCGCGTCCGAGGCCGACGCGAGATCGAGAGTAGCTAGTGGCCCTTTCGTGGCAGTCGATCCATCTCGCGGCATACCGCGAAGCCACGCGCGTACATCGAGAACTGTCGCTCGACTTGACGCGCCCGATCGATCCGTTCGCCGCGTTGGCAGCCCTTGGGGTGGTTGTGATTCGGCGCCCCCTGAGTGGGGCCGCCGGCCTATACCTTCCCAGCGAGCCCCCGGATCGCCAATCTGCCGGCGTCTTGGTGAACGTCCTCCATCCCGTTTCGAAGCAGCGCTACACGGCGGCGCATGAGCTCGGCCACCATCGGCGCGATCGGCAAGCAATTATCGATAGCGACACAGAGTGGCTCGCGCGCGGCGAGGATCAACAGAGCGACCGCGAACGACTCGCGGAGGCATTTGCTGCCTGGTTCTTGATGCCGAAGCCACTCGTGCTGAGCGTGCTGGATCGGATGGATGTCCGCCCGAACCAACTCACCCCGGGCGGCGCCTATCGGCTTGCCCTCGAGCTCGGAACAAGCTATCAGGCAACGGTCCACCACTTGGGTGACCTGCGGCTTATCGCGTCGTCACAGCGGCGCGGACTCCTCCAAGCATCACCGAGCTCGGTAAAGGAGGCTCTGGGCGCGCGAACAGCAGCCCCCGACCTGCGCCGAGATGTCTGGCAGATTGACCCCGCCCGCGACCCCGCGCCCGTGCGTGCCGCCGCTGGTGATCTCCTAGTGGTAGATCTCGAGGAGACGCCGTCGAGTGGTTACCTCTGGTCTGTCACGGTGCCAAGTGGCGTCTCGCTCGTGAGCGATGAATGGATGGCGAACAACTCAGCGCCGCTTGGCGGTGAGGGAACGCATCGCTTCTGGCTGAGCCTTGATCGGCCCGGAGTCTCCGTTGTTCGCCTTGAGAAGCGGCGACCATGGCGATCCGAGGCGACAGGCCGCAGCGAGGTGGCTGTTGAGGCGGTCGTTCGGCCCGCCGTCGGGATCGTCGAACCGGACCAGCTTGTTGCCGCGAGTGCCTAGGAGTGGTCGATCGAAGGGATCGGCCCTGGCCGGTCAAAGACCAGGGATCGAGAGGAACCTGCGTTGCTTTTGCAGGCACCGCTAGCCACGAGGCGTTGCGCCCGGCGGACGGTGAGCTCAGCGAGGAATTCCTCTATTGGGGGTCGAAGCAGCGAGATGGCCTTCCGGCTGATGTGGATGGCACGACTCTCGAGGCCATGGGTGCCGCGCTGTCGGATATCGGCCAATCAACAGCCGACCAATGGCCATACGACGACCAAACGGACGATCGAGCGGCGGAATACGGACCGACGCCGGAGGCTTTGATGGATGCCGAGCCGCGGCGACTGGATGACAGTGGATCCATCGATCCGGAGCCTGAGCAGCTGATCGCGGCGATTGACCGAGGCATCCTGCCTGTCATTGGTCTGGTGCTCTTCCGGACATGGCACGAGACCACGTCCGACGGCCGGATCGGCCTACCCGACCCTGGTGCGGCACCCCTCGGTGGCCATGCCGTCGCGCTCGTCGGATATCGATCTGTCGGAGCCGCGACGGAGTTCATCGTGCGGAATTCGTGGGGTCAAGACTGGGGCGACGACGGCTATGGGTACCTTCCAACCGAGTACGTCGAGCATTACGGCGTCAGCGCCTGGCGACTCGAGCTCCGCGGATCGACCACCGATGGCTGAACTGGTCAGGGGCGCCACGGCCGGCGAAGCGTGGCACCGATCGCTTGCGCTCCTCGCGACGAACGATCGCCAAATCTTCGACCTTCTCGTAGAGGTCGTAGATCCGACGATGGTGGAGCTCGATCGCTTGTACATCGCCGCGCTCGATCATGTGCTCCTGTCACGCGGGTGGCAGGACACGCAGAGCGTTGCAAATACCATCTTTCCTGCCGGCTTGGCTCGCACATCGCGCACGCGAGATCGGCTATACGCACGGTATCTGGCGATGCATCGCGGGCTCAGGCGCGCCTCCAAGAAGAACAGCAAGGGGCTCTATTTCGAGCGGTTGATTCGGTATCCCCTTCAGCCCGACGAGGCCCGAGCCAACCAGCTGGAGACAATCATCCGGGCGCTCGAGGGAGCGCGTAGCCCAGGTGGTCTGTACCACGCGTACGAGCTCCAGATCTTCTGTCCGGGCAAGGACCTGCGACCTCGTGGATTTCCTTGCCTGAGTTCTATCTCTGCTCACGTCGATGGCGATCGGCTGCGCCTTTCAGCCACGTACAGGAACCAGTACTACATCCAAAAGGCCTTGGGCAACTTCATCGGCCTCGCGGCCCTCCAGCAGTTCATCGCAGACCACGCTGGCTTGGAGCTGGGAACCCTGTCCATTCACGCGTTCCACGCCCAGATCGACCCAGAGGCGAGCGCCGGGCAGGTCGCGACGCTGATGGCGTCGCTGCCCAACCTCCGAGAGGAGCAGTAGTGGATCTCCGCGAATACCAAGAAAAGGCTGCCGAGACCGACCAAGTCCCGGGGACTGAGGGCGACGCGCTGATTGTTCCGTTGCTGGGAATGGCCGGCGAGGCGGCGTCTCTGCTCGTCGAGTACAAGAAGCGCATCCGCGACGGCGAGGCTCATCGTCTGTTTCGCGAGCAGATCTCCGAGGAACTCGGTGATCTCCTCTGGTACGTGGCAAATCTCGCCTCGAAGTTCAATCTAGACTTGGACGACATCGCCACGGAGAACCTGCGAAAAACGCAACGGCGCTGGCTCGCGGTCGGTCCAGGTGGACCGGTCGCCACGATGCCGCTCCTGTTCGACGAGGGCCTCGCAGAGACCGAACAGTTCCCGCGCGCGATGGTCGCCGAGATCGGCGACTCATCCGATGGCCGTGGTGTTGCGACAGCGACCCTCAAGATTGATGGCGAATCGATCGGACACAAGCTACGCGACAATGCGTACGAGGACGATGGGTACCGGTTCCACGATGTGTTCCACCTGGGGAACATCGCCCTTCTCGGGTGGTCACCGACGTTACGCGGCCTCATGCACAAGAAACGCAGGAGCGACCCGATCGTCGACGACGTAGAGGACGGCGGCCGCGCGATCGTCATCGATGAAGGGATTGCCGCCTTCGTATTCGACTACGCACGTCGTAACAACTTCCTCGAGGGAGTCAGCCGAGTCGACTACGAGCTCCTCCGAACGATTGGGAACCTGACTCAGGGATTCGAGGTGGCCGTGAGGTCACCCGCCGAATGGGAACACGCCATCCTCACGAGCACGGCCGTATGGCGGGACATTCGCGAGCGCGGAGGCGGAAGAATCCGGCTAGACCTGCGCGAGCGCGAGTTCGTCGTCCTTCCGGACTGATATCGAGGCGTTCAGTCCCCACTTGGGCGGGTACCACGCCTGTGACACCGAAGGTCTGGCGGCGAACCGCTGCTTGATTCTGGAGCGGCCACCGGGTGGCGTGAATCCTGGGTGCGCGACACGAGCGTACTTGGCGATTTCGCAGAAGAGGTTCTGACAGTCGATCGGCTTGAGTCGACGACCCCAGAGGTCACGAAAGTCAATACCGCGCTGGGCGAACTCCGAATCCTGTCTGTCCGTGGTCCATCGGATGATGTCTTCATCGGACCAGCCGTCGCGATCGACGAAGCACTTCGCGATTCCCTCTTGCGCGCCTGGTCCTGCGACGACGAAGGCGTCCTCATCGAAGTTGAGATTGGGGCCGTAGTTCAGATCGATTGCGAACTGGAATGCAAGAAACCTGCCGAGTGATGGGTAGGACAGAAGCATCTCGTAGACGTCGCGAAGACTCGCAACGCCACCGATCTTCTCAGGCAAGTTCTCGCGCAGCATCTTGGCGAGTAGCTCGATGTGACCGACATGCTTGGCACCGGATGCAAGCGAGGTGACAGGCGGCATGATGTAGGCCGCCGAATACACCTGTTGTCGTTGTGCTTGGAGCTCGCTCAGAGCCCGTCGGTAGGCATCCGGGTCAAAGCCCGCGGCGGAAAGCGGACCAATAGCCGATCGGAGGGCTTCCCATGTCTCGATGCGGTTGAAGAGCTTGAACAGGATCGTTCGGAAGAACGTCTCGCGCGGCGCTTGCGCCCCTTCGTAAATCACATGGCGGATCAAGTACTGACTCGTCCGGTCAGACGCCCGATAGGCGTTCGTGAATTTGAAGTCACGGAGCACAGGGTCGTCCGTCCATGGCGGCGGTGCACCCGCGAGCCTCTTGAAGAAGATTGCTTGCCTCTCGGCGGCCAAACGCCAGTAGGCATCGAAGACGAGCGTGGGCCGAGGGTCGGGCCGGCGATGCCAGTGACTGATCGTGTCCCACGTCGAAGCTGACGGATTAGCCGCCTCGCTGCTGCTGTTTGGCACGGCGAGCGTCACTGCCCTTTTGCTCGCGTAGCCAAGCGAGCCTCAAGGCGCTCGACCGTCGCCCCCCAGACCTGGCCAAATCCCTCGTCGGGAGGGAGGGCGCCGTCCAAGACGAACGTGTCGGCGCCGCGTCGTTTGGCGGAGAACAAGTAACCCTCCCTGGCCCTTGACTGAAAGTCGAGGTCCTCCTGGTCGAAGCGATCGTGTTCTTGACTCCCGCGCTTTCGCGCCAGGCCTACTCCAGGCTCCACATCGACAACAAACACGAGGTCGGCCTTGAGCCCTCTCCAAGCGGTCTCGCTCATCGCGTCGATGAGCGCGAGGTCCAGACCGCGTCCGTATCCCTGGTACGCCACGGTGCCAAAGGGGCCGCGATCGGACACTACGATCGCCCCCGCCTCGAGGGAAGGTTTCAGAACCTCAGCGTACGTGAGGGCGCGGTCCGCCTCGAAAAGGAAGGCCTCGGCCCAAGGATCCGGGACTTGACCTTTGCCCAGCAAGATGGCCCTGATTGCCGACCCAAGCTCCGTGCCTCCAGGTTCCCGAGTCATTTGGACCGCCCACCCGGCGGCTTCCAGACGTTCACCCAGGCGTCGCGCGAGGGTGGATTTGCCACTCCCACCGATGCCCTCGAAGACAACGAGAAAACCGCCCGGGATTGGTCGCCCAGGAGACGACCCACCGTTCACATCGACAGTGATCGGAGGGCCCCGATTTCGCACACGCGTTCGGCGGTTGGCACGATCCGGCGTGCCCCCGCAACACTCGACTTCATACACGCTAGAGTAGCTGCCACGTAAATGCACGCTAGCGTGTATGGTGCCGAGGACTTCAGATGGCTTTACTTACCCTGGTTCAAGCGGCAGAGCAACTTGGTGTCGCTCCCGCGACCCTTCGGGCACAGATCCACCGGGGCAAGCTGCGCGCACAGAAACTCGGGCGTGACTGGCTCGTCGACAAAGCCGAGGTGGAACGTTACCGGACGGACTCTCTGAAACGCACGGGGGACACTCCTCCGCGGGGTCGCCGTGATCTCACTCCAGGAGCACTCAAGACGCGATAGCGGCATGGAGCTCGAGCGAGAGCGCCTGATCCAGAGTCAAACGATCAGAATCAGGCTCGCGAGCCGATTTCTGTGCTCAGACCGACGTCTCGCGCCGTCTGTTTTGGGGAGTGTCAGGCGAACACTCCGGTGAGAGTCTTGCGCACTAGCGAGATCACAAAAGGATCAGGCGAACTGAATCAGCGTCGGGCCGAACGGTGAGCCTGTGAAACACTCGTGTGCTGCCCACATTCTACCGTTCGAGCGGCGCTGATCCCAATTTCGAGCGTGGACGGCCGTGATCCCGCCGGCCGTGATGTCCAGGTCGATCCGATCCAGCGCCGCTGGTCGGCCCCGCCGATAGCGCTTGGTGAGATCCTGGGCACGCAAGGCGGTCGCCCTGTCCGAGAGCTGTCGGATCGTGACGTCATCCATCACGGACCATCCTGTGGGACGAGGGGATCGCGGGGAACTCGGATGATCTCCAGGAGGCACCATGGGGATTTCCCTACACCGAGTGCAGGGCGGCGGCTGGTACCGTTCGGGCAGGATGGAAGGCCGCACACGTTGGTCGGCGCTCGTCGTCGGAGCGGTCTACGTCGGGACCGGGGTACTCGGATGGTTGAGCCTGGAGCCCGCCCGAGAGGGTCTCGTCTCGAGGCAGCTGATCCTGCTGGGACTCTGGGCCGCGATTGCGATCCTCGCGATCGGCTTCGCTCGTCCCGATGCCTTCCGGCTCACGTCGCGAGACACCGGTCCATGGCTCGCGCTCGCCCTCGCGGCACCGCTCGCCATGCTGTCCCTCCGCGGTGGTGAATCGCCCTCGACGCAGGTGCTGATCGTCCTTTGGCCGCTCTCCGTCCTCCCACTTGGCATTGCGCTCGGCGGGTCGCCGTCTCGTCCTGACGGCACGTGGCTGATCGCGGGCGCATTGACCGCCGTGGCGATCGCGTGGGGGATTCCTGCTTATCTCGACGGGGAGCCGAGCATCGCGCTCGCCACCATAGAGGTTGCCCTGATCACGGGTATCGCCCTGGTGCCGGCGCTCATCGCGGCTGGTCGGAGGCCGGCGCCAGACCCGACGCACGCCTGGCAGCTGCTTCTCGGACTCGCGCCGCTCGCCGGGGCCATGCTGTTGGCGGTCCCGTCAGGCGGGCTTGTCGTGCTTGCGGTTGGCCTGTTCGCCATCGCCTTGGTGAGCCGCGCGACTCTGCGGCCGCTCGCGCGGGCGGCCAGCCAGGCCATGACCCAGCGCGACTTCACCATCGCTGCCGTGGAGGGGGAACGGCGAAGGTTGGCCGCCGAGATCCACGACGGCCCACTGCAGTCGCTCCTCTTGTTGGGCCAGCAGCTCGAGGCGCAGGGTCAACGTGATCCGGCCGCAAGTGCCCGCGCGATCGCGGTCGAACTCCGCGACGCGGCAGGTGAGCTCCGGCTCCCGTTGCTCGACGACCTCGGGGTCGGGCCCGCGCTCGACTGGCTGGCCGATCGCGCGCGACGACTGTCGGGCGTGACCGTGACTGTCGCGTACGAGGGGCTCCATCGACCGCCCCCCGAAGTTGAGCTGGCTGCGTTTCGCATCGCTCAGGAAGCTCTGGCCAACGCCATCCGCCACGGCGAACCCCCGATCCTCATCACGTACCGAACGACCGGCGAGCGCGTGTCCCTCTCCGTCGACGACGCAGGCCGAGGCTTTCAGACGGAGATCGCCCGCGGCTCGGGGAGTCACGGGCTCCTCAACATGGCCCAGCGCGCGGAGCAGATCGGGGCGCGGCTCGAGCTGCTCCGTCGACCGGATCGTGGGATGCACGTGGGTGTGGAATGGCCAGCGACAAGCTGATTCGGGTCGCGGTCGTCGACGACCATCCGGTCTTTCGTGATGGGACCGCCGCGGTACTCGCCCGTGAGCCAGACATCGAGGTCGTCGCGGTCGGCGGGTCGCTTGACGAAGCTCGATCGATCATCGACGGGGCCGACGCACCCGATGTCCTGATCCTCGATGTCCGACTCGGTGAGGAGAACGGCCTGTCGCTCCTGGGCCGCCACGGTCGGACCGCCGTCATCATGTTCAGTGCGTTCGACTATCCCCAGTACCATCACGTCGCTCTGCGGGCGGGTGCTGCCGGGTTCGTCGCCAAGAGCGTCGAGACACGCGAGCTCATCGAGGCCGTGCGTGCCGCTGCAGCGGGGAGGCTCGTCTTCGAGCGGCGGGTCGATTCGCAACCGCCCGTGTTGACACCTCGCGAGGCAGAGGTCGTCCGCTTGGTCGCCGATGGGCTCACGAACGAGGAAGTCGGACATGCACTCGGCGTGACGAGCAAGACAGTCGAGGCGCATCTCAGTCGCGTCTTCGAGCGGACCGGCATCCAGTCACGGACCGAGCTCGCGACTCGGGCCATTCGCGAGGCGTGGCTCGATCTCCCAGTCGTGCGAAGCAAAACGGCCCGCAACGAAGAACAGCGCCGGGGCGTCAGAGGGCCATGATGACGATGAGAAAGCTAATCCTGGCGCTCGGCCTTCTGGCATTCGCCGTGTTCGTAGGCTTCTGCGCGGGGTGGGGCCTGTTCCTGGTCATGAACGCGATCCTTCCATCGTTTCGGCCCGAAGACGACGACACCCTGCGTGAGCGGATCCCGGTCGCGCTCACCTACCTGACATGGGCCGCAACCACCCTCGTCGTCCTTGCTGTTGGTTGGCGGCAGCTCCGAAGGAGCGCCTAGCCTCCCATCCGCTCATGTGAGGATGGACTGGCAAGCCCGCGCGAAAGCCTTTACACGGGGGGTCGCTGACAGCCAGGCCCGAGCAGCATCATCATCCCTGTCACGAGGATCGCCGCGAAGACCATGACGATCTCCGTGCCTGCGCCGAGTGCGACCGCGCGCCATGGGCGACCCTGGTGTACGAACCTCGACGTCAGCAGGGCGCTGACGGCCAACCCACCACCGATCATCAGTCCGAGGACCATTGAGGGCAGCACCCAGTCGGCTGGCGTGCGGGTCGCGCCATACGCGCAGTCCGGATCGGCGACGGCCCGCCAGAACAGCACGGCGGCAACGCCTGAGATAACGGTTCCGACGACGACCGCGGCGATGTTGCTGGCACGTGCAGTGAGACCACGCCATGCGAACCCCGCGGCGACGGGCGCGGCGAGCCAGACGGGAACGACGACAGCCCAGCCGAATGCCGCCCGATCGAGCGGGCCGATGTACAGGAGGCGATCGCTCACCCACCAGAGAGCGTAGGCGAGGGCGACCAACCCCAGCGGGACAGCAGTGCCCCATGCGACGCGCGCGTTGTCCATCATGGTCTCCCGCACGATGCCGACGGACGTCTCGGCGAATGCCCAGACAATGAACCCGAATGAGCCGCGGCCGCTGTTTCTGCGCTCGCGCCGCAGGTCCTCGAACGTCTGCTCCATCGACGCACCGAATCGCGCGCGAAAGCTCCTCGGGTAGCGTCGCAGCAGCCTGCGGTACAGGACGCGAACAGGGTCATCGCCGTCAGCCATCGGCGAGCGTGATCGGGGTCAGTCCGCGTCCGGAGGTCAGCTCGACCAGACGCCGATAGCGCTCGAGCTCGGCTCCGAGGGCTTGGCTGCCCGCTCCGCTGATCGCGTAGTAGACGCGGCGCTTGTCATCGATAGCGGGCTCGATCCGCTCGCCACTCTCGACGACCAATCCAGCATCGAGCATGCGCTTGAGCGACCCGTACAAGGTCCCTGGGCCCATCGTGACTCGACCCTGAGAATCGGCGTCGACCTGCTTCATGATCGCGTAGCCGTGCCGATCGCCGGACGAGAGCGCAAGGAGGATGTGGAACACGGCGGGCGTGAGTGGCTGATTGTCGCGAACGTCTGTCATACGAGGACGATATATCCATCACGGATATATAGCAAGCGGCGTCTAGCACCACCTCGTCCCGCACCGATAGGGTCAGGCGAGCGAGAGCCGGGCTGGATTCGGAGCGGCAGGATGCGTGGTAAGTAGTGGCTTCGGCGGGATCGGCGACGACCGCCCGCAACTTCGCAACGGCTCAACCCGTCGCATGACCGTCGGCCCATTGCGCCGCCCAAAACCATGACCGAACATGGGCATGCCGCCGCCGAAGGAGGACCATGACGAACAGCGCGACTGCCTCGACCACGCTCCAGACGCCGCCAGCACACGGAGCGCGCAGGTTGACCGGCCCGCCGGGCGTGTGGTTCTACGTCGTCACGCTCGGGGCGATCCTGCTTGCTCTCGACGCGAACAGCCGCGACTCCTTCTGGCTCCTCCTCATCACCGCCCCGATCTGGCTGGTCCTTGCCGCCATCTGGCTCATTCGCTTCGGTCGGGCGGTAGGGGAGAACCGAGGGCGGATGAGCGCCCCGCACTGGGCTCGGTGGATTGCGATCCCGCTCGCGCTCGGGCTCGTCTTCGGGGTCACCCGCACCGACGCTGTCAAGCAGGCGCGCTTCGACCTTTCGCGGGGCGCGATCGACCAGATGGCTGGTGACGTGATGGCCGGCGGTTCGCTCGACCGTGGATGGGTTGGCCTCTACAACGTCGGAACGGCTGAGCGCACGGCCAACGGGTTCTGGTTCGTCATCGACGATGGCGGCCTCGGCCGGTGGGGCCTGGCCTACTCGCCGGAGGGCGAGCCGAAGGAGTCGGAGGCCAACTTCGACCCACTGTGGACGGGCGCCTGGTTTGAGCACCTCGCCGGTCCGTGGTGGATCTTCTCGCAGGGGTGGGACTGACCTGCCGACAATCGGACCCAGTGCACCATCACCCGATGACGTGCGGGCAGAGCCCGACCGGGGGCGCTGTTCATCGACCGGCAAGGCGAAGAGCGCCGGCGCGATCTGGCCCTCGCCTTCCGCACGCTCCTCGGGTTCGGGGCGACCCCGCGAGCCGACGACCTATGCCACGATCCGGGGCGCGGGCGACCTGCCGAAGATCGTCTACATCCCGTCCTATGAGGAGCGCGGGCGCCCCAAGCGGGCGAGGCGGGCATCGTCGGCGGATGGGAGCACGAGATGACCCTGCGGCGATCGGCCCACACGGAGTCCCCCGCCGGTGTCTACGCACTCCGAGAGCGTCGCGTTGATCCCTGTCGGGCCATGTTCGCTGCCACCGAGTCGTTTGGGACCCCCGCTGTGGGACATCCGTTTGGAGATCTCGAAGGCCCGCGGAGAGCGCGCGATCCGTCGGTCGCGGAGGCTGGCCCGTCGCCTGCTGTTCGACGGCCAGACGGTGCGCGGCGCACGCGGAGGCAAGACAGTCCACGAGAAGGGAGGGCGCGGCGGGCCCACCAACGGGGCCAAGCGCAGCATCGTCATCGAGATCCTCGGGCTGCCACTTGCGGTCTCGGTCGAGTCGGCCCGCCCGCATGACGTGAGCGCCGGACGCCGGCTGCTCGACACCACCCTTCCCGCGCTCGGCACGGTCAAGGCGATCGTCTCCGACCGGGGCTATCGGGGCCTCGACAAGATGGCCGCCAGTAAGGGTGTGTCAGGCTTGACATCAAGGCACCTACGAAGGGCTCCGTCGGCTTCCTCCCGATCGCGCCGCTCTACCGCGTCGAGCAGGCCTTCGCGCGCTTGGGCCGCTGGCGGCGGCTGTCGCCCTGCTACGAGCGCACGCCTGAGAGCGCCCGAGCCTGGCTCAACGTCTCCGTCCTCGCCTACCTCTTCGCGCGCCTCCGGGTCGAGCCTGCCTGAGCGACGACAAGTTCCGGGATCCTTGACGCCCATGCCGCGTTGGACGAGAGTGCGGCCATGAAGCGTGTGGTGGCGGGGATCGACTTGCGGGCTTGGCTGGTGGGAGGTGCGCTCCTGCTCGATGTGGTCCTGCTGCGGGAGCAGATCATGGCTTCGATCAGGGGTGCCGCCTGCCTGGAACGAGCCAACTTCGAGTTGATCAGCTGTGCCGCACCTCCGGGCGAGTGGCAGATCGCGTTGTCCGGCGCGCTCGCCCTCGCGCTGTCGATCACGCTCGGCGCACTTCTCGCTTCTACGCGCCGCCGGAGCGCCTGACCTGCCTCCCCCCTGTGGGCATCGAGACTATCGGCGGCTGGGTTCATTCACAGGCTCTAACTGTCGACCCCCAGCCGTGTAATGTGTCAGTTTGGCGGCGGTCGCCCCCGATCAGCGGCAAGACGAACACGTAGATCAAAAATGAAAGCGTCTCGTAAACCCCTGCGGAGGCGAGACTTCCCCAACGGGATAAGCACTTCGATGCTAGTCACGGCCTGGTGGGTTGACCCGTAGACTCTGGCACGTGCGAAAGGTCACAAGCTGGTCCGAGGGCGGCAACTCCATCTACCGAACCGCGTCCATCACGCGAACGCGCACGCCTCTGCATCTTGAACTCATCGATGCGTGGCTTGCGTGGGGGCACGCCCCGATGGACTGGGTAACGAACTGGCTTCAGGCATGGGGGCACATCGGGAAGTCGTGGTGGTTTGCGTGGCCCTGCGAGGCATACACCCAAGGCTGGCACAAGCTTCTCGTCAGACACCAAGAGATGCACGACGTCGACATCGACTTTGAGCAGCTCTCCCCTGACTACCGCGGATGGCTCGCGCGGCATGACGCGTGGCTTGATGACCCCAACCCGTACGCTGGCAGCGAGCCCCGTCATCGGACCTAGCCGAGGGTCGATTGCCTAGACGCGGGCTGTTGACGTCCTACGCCACGTACTGCGTCCAACCACTCCTCGTGTTCGCCCTCGTCTTGCCCATGTTGGCGCTCGTCGGAGTCATCGTCCTGGGCATTGCGGCAGAACGCGGCATGTTTCGCTGAAGGTTGGGCGTACGGCGCGATCATCCGCCGTCAGTCAGCGTGCCGGATGTCACCGAGCGGATCAGCGCGGGAGTCAAACAATGACATTGTTCCGCCACCGAGAAGGAATGCCCCGATGAGCAGGCCGACAGTCACTGGGATGCCCAGGATGCCCAACACCGCGAAGAGTGCCGTGGATGCAGCCCCGAGCACCAGACGCAGTTTGTTGGGGAGCGCCCGGAGGCTGGCCGTCGCGGCCAGAATCCCCGAGGCGACAATGGCGGCGAGGTACCACGATTCGCCATGGCCGCCCGCAACGGAGAACGCAAGAACGTAACCGGCAGCCACGGCCGCGGCAGCCCGGCAGGCTCGCTCCATCAGGTCCGGTCGATGTTGTCCGCTTGAGCCAGCGTCGACCAGCATCAGTCCTCCTTCGCCAGGCTTCAGGTTACGTCCGCCGCGGTCGCAATGGGTACGCGAATGTCACCCGGCCAGCCGGGCCAGTCGCCGTGTTACACGCCGCGAGCATTGCCGACAACATCGCGGCGGCCGCGACCGGATAAGAGCGACACCGCGAGATCCTGCCCACGCCTGCCATCGTCAATCGACCGGCTGCCGACCGCGACTGGATCACTCGATCAGTCAGCGTGAGGGAATTCACCCGAAGCCCTTGAGGGCGGACTCAAGTGCCTCCTCCAGACGGGGTCGCTGGAAGACGTACCCAGCGGCCAACGCCTTCGCCGGCCAGACGCGTCGGCTCCCCAATGCCAGCGTGGCCTGGTCCCGAAGCAGTAGCCGAACCATCCAGCCCGGCGTCCAGAACCGACCGGGCCGGTGCAACGCGGCCGCCAGTGCGCGAGCGTAGGCCACCTGCGACCGCGGGTCTGGCGCCGACACGTTGAGGGGGCCGTCGATCGACTCCGTCTCGAGCGCAAACAGGTAGAGACCGACGGCATCGGCGAGATCGACCCAACTCACCCACTGGCGTCCAGACCCGATACGTCCACCGACGAGCAGCCGGTAGGGCAGCGAGACAACGCGAAGATAAGGCGCGTCGCGGGCGATGACTGAACTCGTGCGGAGAAGCACAACGCGTACGCCCAACCCCTCGGCTCTGGCGGCCTCCGCCTCCCAGTCGAGGCAGAGCCGCGCGAGGAACGACCGGGCCGTGGGTGTGTCTTCGCCGGCTGGCGTCTCGTCGCGGCCCTCATAGACGTCGGTTCCGGACGCGTTGAGGAGAACACCTGGACGCGCGCCTTCCGGCAACGCAGTGAGCGCTTCGATGAGCGCACTGGTGGCCGCCAGGCGACTGTCGCGCAAGACCTGCTTCCGGCGTGATGTCCATGGCCAATGGCCGATCGACGCGCCAGCAAGGTTGATCACGGCCGCGGCGTCTGCGATCTCGCCCACCCAGTCGCCACGGTGCGGCGGGTCCCACGTGACTGCTCGAACCCCCGGCGAGGATGTCGCCGGACCTTCAGTGCGCGTGAGGATGACGACCTCGTGTCCGGCCGCCGATAGGGCGCGGCGGAGCGCCGTGCCGATGAGGCCCGATCCTCCAGCGATCACGACCTTCATCGGTCAGGCTCGGTGTGCCACGACTGCAAGCAGGACGGCCATCGAGTTGAGAGCGCCGTGGGTTCGCACCATGGTGTCGAGGTCCACGAACGACTGCCCGGTCAGGATCGCCAGCGACCAGGCGATGCCCATGGGCATACCGACGAGCAGTGCCAGCCCGGCGGCGCGCGATAGCCAGTCCGCCCGCACTTCGACATGTCTGGTCAGGAGTGCGATCCCGACGCCGATCCCGGATGACCCGACGACCAGCGCTCCGATCGCGTTGATCGGGTCGCTTGAAAGCACGAACCCCAGAGCTGTGAGTGGGATCCCGATGATGAGCCCGAGCACCGACACGCGTCGCCACGGACGGGACGCGGCGAGGAGGCTGGCCACGGCGAGCAATCCAAACCCAGCGAAGTGGAAATGGATCGCAGTCAGCAGGACGATCACCGGCGAGAAGCCAGTGTCGACTCCGAGGCGGTCCATCAGTGCGAACGTGGCTCCCACGCCCCAGAACCCAAGAGCCACGTCGATCCCGAGGTCCGCGAGATGGCGCGAGAGAAGGATCGACGGCAAGTGCGCAAGGCCATGCCGGATCGCCGCAGCCGTGCCGATCAGTGCGAATCCCAACCACGGAACCGCGAACGCTGCGGCGAGCGGCCCTGGGGTCAGCGAAAACGCGACCACCAGAGGCAACGCCGCGATGAACGATGCCCATCGGCCGATGCGGCCGATCCACGATCGCGGCGGAAGCAGCGGGATCAGCCGCGGCACGACGACGAGCGGCGCGAGGAGCAGGATGCGGGCCGCCAGCGGAGCCGGCACAAACACAAGCGCCGCGAGCCAGGTGACCAGCCCGACCAGGAGAGGCAGCGACTTCTGGGAGGCCAGCATCGGCGTCATGGGGTCCCCCTTCTGAACGGAGCAGGCGTCGCCACCCAGGAGACGGCTGATCCGATGGCGGTTGGCGGCGACCCGGGCGTAGGTCCATTCCACGAACCGACTGACGACCGGTATGCCCGCCACGATGGCGATCGGCCGAAGAGCCGGAATCTGCCCGGCGATCCTGGTCAACGCGGCGCCAGAGAAGGTCCAATGACCTTCAGAGTCCCGGACATGGATCGCGTCGAGAAGCACCTCGGCGGGCGGCGCATCCGCGATTCCGCCGGCGGCCTGGAGTGGCAAGAGTCGGACGTGTCCCGCCCGGTCCAGGCGGCGGAGGAGGCTCGCAGAACGACTGCAGATGCCGCAGTCAGCGTCGTACAGAACAAGGAGGCGATGTTCCGCGGACATCGCGTTCATCGGGTCTCAGCCGCCCGCTTGAGCGCCTCGTTGCGGATCACGAGGAGGGACCGCATGTATCGACCGAGCACGAGCCGATCGACCAGCCGACCGAGTGGACCGAGTGGCGATCGGTGCTCCCAGTGGTCGTTCATGCGCGTCACGCCGCCCACCGCCTCGAATCGGTGTTCGTGACGGAACCAGGCGAACGGCCCCCGCTCCTGGACGTCTTCGAACCGAACGGGCGCCTCGACCGCCGTGATCCGGCTCGTCAGCGACCACCACAGCCCGAAGTGGCGGGCGCGCCACGTGACCGTGTCGCCGACCTCGACCCGGCCGGTTGTCCGACCGGCGACGGCCCGTTCACCCGTGTGCGCCATCGACGCCGCGTGGAGGTCGAGATCCCGGGCGAGGTCGAAGACGCGCTCGATGGGCGCGTCGATGTCGGTGGTGAGGTCGATGATGGTCATGCTCGACACCAGCGGAGGTCACGGCAGCCGAAGGCGCCTGCTTCGGGAAGGCCGGCGCGGATGACCTTGGCGGAGAACGGCGTTTGCGGGACGAGGTCGGTCGGTGGCTCCGGCGCCGGTGGTGAGGCCTCGACCACCCCCTCGGCGAGGATGTGGACCTGTGCGATGGAGATCAGGGGCACGCGCATCACGGCCTCGCAGACCCTCGCTAGGGCGAGGTGCGCGGGAATCGGCAGCCGCACGTAGACGGGATGGCGCCCGATCGCGTCGGCCACGCGGCGGACGGCATCCCCGAGTGGCATCTCGTCCGGTCCAAGGACGGCCATCGTCTGGTTTCGGAGGCGTTCGTCGCCCGTGGCCGCGGCTTCGAGGATGCGCGCGACATCATCGACCGCGACGGGTCGGACCGGCTGCTCGCGCATCCCGACGAGGCCGAACACCGGGAACGTGTACAGGGCATGGCTGAGGTGGTCGAACATGTGGTCGCCACGACCGTGGATCACGCCGGCCTTCAACACGGTGTAGGGGATCCCGCTTTCACGGATGAGCGCTTCGGCCGCCCACTTGGTCCGGTGGTAAGCGGTCGGACCGTCGGGCCGGGCGCGCAGGAAACTCAGTACGCTGATGTGTCCGACTCCAGCGGCTCGCGATGCCTCGATGAGGGCCTGAGTCCCGCGGACGTGGATGGCGTCGTACGTCTGACCGCCGATCTCGCGGTTGATCCCCGCGCAGTGGACGACGGCGTCGCAGCCCTTCAGGGCATCTCGGAGCGCGGCGGGGTCGGGTGAGCTGAGGTCGGTCCCTGTTCTACGGGAGAGGGACACAACCTCGTGACCGGCTAGTTGCAGGCGGCGGACGATGTGTCGGCCGACGAAGCCAGTTGCCCCCGTCACCGCGATCCGCTTTGCGCTCTCGCCGTGGTTCATACCATCCCAACGTGCTACTGCTGCATAGCAAGTATGAATCCATCAACTGGCTACTGTCAAGTGGCACGTTTATCCAACCGTCGCCCATATTGGCCGGAGCCGGAACCGGCGTACCACGCGAGCCTGTCCGCCGCGTTGTCTTTTTGGGCAGCGTGTCCACAACGGACCGCCGTCGATCACGGTGGTTCGCGCGGTCCGGGGAGCCGCCAGGACCTCATCGAGCAGATCGCCTGCTCGGCCGTCTGGGCCAGACCCTCGGGCTCGGGCAGTCGCGCGGCCAGGATCCAGACGAGCTGCGCCGTCGTCTCCGCGCCGACTTTGGACCGGGCGTTCGCCAGGTGGTGCATGACGGTCGAGTGCGCAAGCCCAGGCGGTTCGGCGCGCCGTCGTGGCCCAAGGTGCGGGCGGCGGGCCGGATACCTATTCGGCCGTATGGGCCAGACCCTCCAGTTCGCTCTCACCCGATTCGTCGTGCTGCATCCTCTTGTTATCGAGCAGCC
>JACCVQ010000068.1 GCA_013698095.1 Chloroflexota bacterium | reverse complement strand
CGCCGGCGTAGTTCGTGTTGGCGGGATCGGACCCGAGCCGATTGGATCGCCCGAGGAGGGCGGCGACATGAGTCAGCGTCGCGGTCGTCACGCGCCCCACCCCGCCTGGCTGCCGCCGACCCGCTCGGCGACGATCCGTTCCGGATATCCGGAGCGGGCGTACGCCGCCACCGGATCCGCGTCGAGTCCCTGCTCGGCCCGGACCTCCGCAAGGAGTGGTCGAACGTCGGTGTTGTAGGCGTCCATGAGCACCGCGTGGGCGCCCAGGACATCGCCGGCCTGCTGCGCTCGGGCGAGGGCGTCGGCGTCAACCAGCAGCGCTTTCGCCGTCGCCTCCTGGACATTCATCACCGATCGGATCTGGCCAGGGATCTTCGGTTCGATGTTGTGGCACTGATCGAGCATGAAGGCGATGCCGGCCTCCGGTCGGAGGGCGTCGGCCTTGACGACCTCGTGCATGATCCGGAAGAGTTGGAACGGGTCCGCCGCGCCGACCATCAGGTCGTCGTCGGCGTAGAACCGCGAGTTGAAATCGAACCCGCCGAGCTTTCCCGCTCGGAGCAGGACAGCGACGATGAACTCGATGTTGGTACCGGGCGCATGGTGGCCGGTGTCGACGACGACCCTGGCCTTGTCACCGAGGGCCAGGCAGTGGCTGACAGCCGTTCCCCAGTCCGGGACGTCGGTCGTGTAGAACGCCGGCTCGAAGAGCTTGTACTCCAGGACGAGACGTTGCTGCCCGCCGAGGCGCCGGTAAACGCTCGCGAGCGACTCCGCCAGGCGGTCCTGGCGGGCCCGGATGTCATCCTGGCCCGGGTAGTTCGTGCCGTCCGCGAACCACAGCTTGAGATCGCGCGAGCCAGTGGCGTCCATGATGTCGATGCAGCCGAGGAGATGATCGACCGCCTTTCGCCGAACAGACGGATCCGGATGGCAGACGCTCCCGAGCATGTAGTCGTCGTCCTGGAATGTATTGGAGTTGATCGTCCCGAGGGCGACGCCACAATCCGCCGCGTGGCGGGCGAGATGGCCGTAATCGGCGACCTTGTCCCACGGGATGTGGAGCGCGACCGTCGGCGCGATGCCGGTGAAACGATGGACCTCGGCGGCGTCGGCGACCTTCTCGTATGGATCGCGCGGCACGCCCTTCTGAGCGAAGACCTTGAACCGAGTCCCGGAGTTGCCGAACGCCCAGGACGGCAGCTCGATCTGCTGATCTCGAAGCGCGGCGCCAACCGCAGGATTCAGTGTCGATGTCATCGGGGCAGCCGTCCCTCCGGGTCAAGTTCGGCGTCACTCAAGGCGGAAGATCTCGCGCATCGTCTGGGGGCCCGAAGGTGGCAGAGGCTCGCTGAGAAATTCGGCCATTGCTCGCTGCCATCGAGCGCTCGATTCGGAAGCGGCGAGGCTGGAGCTCACTTCCTCGAGATCGTCAGCCTCGAAATACCCGAACGCCCGCGTTCCCTCGAGGAAGATCGAGTAGTTGCGAATTCCTGCTGCCTTGAGCGCGGCCAGCATCTCGGGCCAGACCTCCGCGTGCGCTTCGACGTAGTCGGCAATCTTGTCGGAACGGATGTCGAGGACGAAGGCCGCTCTCTCCGACACGCGTGGTCTTTCAATCATCCGCGATCGCCGCTCCCGGACGGTGTGATGCCCGCGATGAGCTGGCGTTGGACGAGGGCGTACAGGACGAGTGGAGGTACGACGAGGACCAGGCTGATGACTGCCACATGATTGATCTCGAGCCGCCCGTAATACGCCTGGAACACGCTTGCGATGCCTTGGGCCAGAGTCCACTTGCTCTGCTCATTGAGGAAGATGATCGGACCGAACAGGTCGGTCCAGCTGCCGAGGAATGTGAGCGTGGCAACGGCAATGATCACGGGCTTGCTCAGGGGAAGTGCGATGAACCGGAAAATCTGCCAGGCATTTGCGCCGTCCAGGATCGCCGCCTCGTCCAGCTCCCTCGGCAGGGTTCGGAAGTACTGGCGGAACAAGAAGATGCTGATGGCGCCACCCCCGAAGAACGCCGGAACCGTCAGCGGAAGGAACGTGTTCAGCCATCCCAGATCTCGAAAGATGATGTAAAGAGGGATCAAGGTCACCGTGTCCGGCAGCATGAGCGTCGCGATGACAATGATGAAAAGGGCATTGCGGCCAGGGAAGTTGAGGCGCGCGAAACCGAAGCCGCAGAGTGCCGCGGAGGCCGTTGCGCCGACGACCGTGAGCGTCGTTACCAGGATGCTGTTGACCAGAAATTGGCCGAATGGGGCGCTATTCCATGCCTCCGGGTAGTTCGACCAGCGAAGCTCGGACGGCCAGAGCGTGGGCGGCACCGAGATCGTCTCGGCAGGAGTCATCAGCGAACGCGAGAGCAAGTGGAAGAGGGGGAAAAGAAACACGGCGGCGAGGAGCAGGAGGGTCGCATGCTCCGCCAGCGCCACGACCACCGACTGGCCCGCGTGGCGGCCGGGCGCCGGGCCGGCCTTCCTGGCCCCCCGAGTCAGGGCGGTCACGAGCGGTCACCCTCGTAATAGACCCATCGCCCGCTCGTCTTGAACACGACGAGGGTCAGCAAGAGGATCGCGAGAAACAGCACCCAGGACATCGCGGACGCGTAGCCCATTCGGAAGTGCGTGAACCCCTCCCGAAAGATGTTCAGCATGATGAAGAGAGTTGAGTTGACGGGCGCTCCGTTTGTCAGGACGTAGACCTGCACGAACATCTGGAGACTCTCGATGATGCCGAGCACCAGATTGAAGAAGATCACCGGCGTCAGCATTGGGATCGTGATGTGCCAGATGCGGCGCAGTCGTCCAGCCCCGTCGACGGCGGCCGCATCGTAGAGATACGGCGGAATGGAACGGAGGCCGGCAAGCCAGATGATTGTGCTGCCCCCGATCGTCCAAAGGCTCATGACGATGACCGAGTTCAGGGCGGTCTCCGGGCGGGTCAACCAAGTGTATTCAGGGAGGCCGACGCCGCGCAGCAGGGCGTTTGCGAGGCCGTATCGGACGTTGAATAGATTGCTGAATAGGACCGCCGTTGCCACCGCCGGGACCACGACCGGGATATAGAACAGCGCCCGATAGATGGAGATCCCTCGCAGCGCCTGATTGAGGAGCAGCGACAGCAATCCCGACAAGACAAGTCCGAGCGGAACCGCGATCAGCGCATAGCGGACAGTGACTCCGACGCTCGTCCAGAATGTGGGATCCGTGACGAGCCTGGCGTAGTTGTCCACGCCCACCCAGCGCGGCGGCGACAGCACGTCATACCTGGTGAAGCTGTAGTAGAGCGACGTCAACATCGGCACGATTGTGAAGAGCAAGAGGCCGATGACGACGGGGCTCACGAACAGGAGCCCGGGCAGCCACTCCCGCAGGCGACGGCGAGCCGCCGCCGACGTTCGGCGGTCGGCGGCTCGCGGTACGTCTGGCCGGAATTCAGCCATTCATGGCTCGAGACACAGTCAGCGTCTGGACTCCGTGCCTAGGCCGCGTCGACGATCGCTTGGCGAATTCGCTCGGCCCATTGCGTCACCATCTCGCGTGGCGTGATCTGGCCGAGCATGACCTTCTCCAACAGCTCCGTGAGTCCTGTTTGTGCTTGTTCGCGCACCCCAACCGACATTCGGTCCTCGTCCGTGGAATCCGCCTCCGGAAATTTCACAAATGCATCCTGGTTCATGCTTGGATCAGGAACCGCTCTCCAAGCCGGGTCGTTCGCCAGCGACTTCAGGACCGGGACGGCATTGCCCGTGGAGCTGAAGATTTTCTGTCCTTCGACGCTGCCGATGAAAGCGAGGAGTTGACATGCCTCCTGCGGGTGCTTGGTCGTCGCCGAGATTGCGTAGCCGCTCGTGCCACTGCCAACGATGTGCCTGATCGGGAACTTCGGGAACGTCGCAAAGTCCCACTTGAACTTGGCCGCGATGGTCTCGTGGGTCGGCCCGACGATGGGCCGGACGTGAAAGTACATGGCCGCCTGGCCATTCTCGAGGTACTCGGTCGGACTTTCGAACTCGTTGGTGGCGATGCCATCCTTCACCAACTGGTAAAGCGCACTGATCCCGTTCGCGGCTGCGTCGGAGTCAACGGCGACACCGCCGGCATCATTGATGATCTCGCCACCGAAGCCGCGGACGGCAATGGGAGCCATCGCCCACCAACTGAAGTTGTCGCCCTCAATACCGTACTGGGTCGTCTTGCCCTTGGCGTCCTTGACCGTCAGCTTTCGCGCCGCCGCCACCATCTCGTCCCACGTCCATCCGTCCTTGGGCAGGGAAACGCCTGCCTTGTTGAACATGTCGACGTTGTACATGGTGACGAGATGGTTGTAGTCCCGCGGCACCATAAACAGGCGACCTTCAAATTGCCCCCTCGCCAACATCGACGGATAGAAATCGCTGGTATCGATGTTGCATTGGGCTAGATCGAGGGCAAGCCCCTTTTGGGCGAACCCCTCGATCCCCTCGTCATGGATCCAGTACACGTCTGGCAGCGTGTTCGACGCGGCCTGGAGGGTCAGTTTCTGGAAGTAGTCGTCTCCGGCCTGTGGCTCGACTGCGACAGAGACGTTCGGATGGTCTCGCGTGAACCCTTCAACAAACTTTGTGGCGTTCTTCTCCTCACCTGGGTCAGGCAGAACGGCGAACCGGATCGAAACCGGCTCCGCTGAGATGGAGGCGCTCGGCGCCGGCCCGCTGGCCGAGGCGTCGGGCGAAGCCGATGCCACGGGCGAAGAGCCGGACGGTGGAGCGGAGCTGCCACAGCCCGTAGCAAGCAGTGCAGGCACGACGACACCCACGAGCCAATTCATCCGGCGCATGTCCGAGTCCTCCTCAACATTGACGGCGACGTGTTGGCGGACGCAGGGGCGAGTCGCATTGCCGCACCCCTTGCGATTATCTCGATCCAGGGCGGCGAATGTCAAGCGAGTGAAATTCAAACGCAAGATAATCAAAAGCGTTCAGCGAACGCACCCCTTCTGGCGCTTGCAGAGCCGGAGCCTAGCCGTTACTGCGCGGGCACCGGCCGTGATGAGGAGCTGGAGGGCGTCCGGGTAGAGCGCTTCGCCCTATGACCCGCCGCCAGCGGCGAATGCTCTAGACGTTAACTCCGTAATCGCTCCCCGCTCGGATCGTAGAGGGGCTCGAGGCTGACATGGCACGGGACTGACTCGCCGCCGACCTCCACCTGCCAGGACCCGTCAAGCGACCCGCGGACCCAGCCAAGGCCGGCCGAGCCACCTAGGGTCGGGGCGATGGCGGCGCTCGTGATATGCCCGGCGCGCTGGCCGTCACGCAGCAGCGACTCGCCATGCCAAAGGACCGCGTCTGGGGCATGCACGCTGACGAGAAGTCGCTCGGGTTTGTTGTCGCGTCGACGCTCGATCGCCGCTCGTCCCACGAAGTCGACTGACTTCCGGCGAGACACCGCGAACTGGAGCCCGGCCGCGAACGGATCATCGAGCGGACCGATGTCGTGACCCCATGACCGGAAGCCCCGTTCCACCCGCGCGGCGTCGAACGCGAACGCGCCTGCGTGACGCAGCCCGAGGTCGCCACCCTCCCGGACGAGGTGCTCGTAGAGATCCGCTACGAACTCCGTCGGCACCGACAGCTCCCAGCCCAGCTCCCCGGTGAACGACACGCGGAACGCCCACGCGCGAGCTCGCGCGACATCGATCTCGCGAGCGTGGAGGAACGGCCAGGCCGAGGCCGACACATCGACGTCCGTCAGGCGCGACAGGAGCTCCCGCGACCCTGGCCCGGCCAGGTGGAGCGTGGCCCAGCCCGAGGTGACGTCGGTGACCACGGCCCCCGCCGGCAAGCCGCGACGCAGGAGTCCCTCCATTCGTCGCTGGGTAAGGGTCGGCGCGAGGACCAGGAACCGGTCCTTCTCGAGTCGAGTGATGGTCGGGTCCATCTCGATCCCGCCGCGCTCGTTGCACAGCAAGGTGTACTGGATCCGCCCCACCGCGACGTCCAGGTCGGAGGTGGCCAGCCGCTGGAGTCCGTTGAGCGCCTCCGGCCCCTCGACTAGGAACTTGGAATACGTGGTCAGGTCATAGAGAGCGACGCCCGTCCGAGTCGCTCTCACCTCCTCGCGGATCGATGGGAACCACGAGGGAGCCTCGAAATCGTACGTGACCGAGGGATCCACGACGCCCGGCTCGAACCAGTTCGCCCGTTCCCAACCCGCCGCCTGTCCGAACGCTGCGCCGGCCAATCGGTGCGCCTCGTGGAGCGGCAGTCGCCGGATCCGCCGACCGGTCCGCGGCTGCTGGCCCGGCCAGTGCAGCTCGTACAGCCCGCCAAGCGACTCCACGGTCCGCTCGCGAAGGAACGCCCGCTGGTTCATCCAGCCCTCCATCCGGGCGACGTCTACCTCCGCCAGATGCATCGTGGGGTGGCCCTCGACGATCCACTCCGCGGCCGCCCTGCCGACCCCCGGCGCGAAGATGATGCCCTGCGAGTTGAAGCCGGCCGCCACGAACAGTCCATCGACCTCGGGCACGAACCCGAGCTGGAAGTTCGAGTCGGGCGTGAAGCTCTCGGGCGCGCGCAGGAAATGCGTGAAGCCGAGGGACTCGAGCTCCGGCACCCGCTGTCGGGCCGCGGCGAGGACGGGCGCGAAATGGTCCCAGTCGGGCCCGAATTCCGTGAACCCAGTCGGCGAAACGGCCGCGGGCGCGATCGGCTTGCCGTTGGGCTCGAAAGCGCCAATGACGTATCGGCCGCGGTACCGGCGGATGTACAGATAGCCGTCGAGGTCGCGCAGGAACGGGGCGTCATCGCGCCCCCCGGCCGATTCCTCGGTCATGACCCAGACGTGCTCGGCCGGATAGAGCGCGACGCTGACGCCGGCCTGTCGCGCGAGCTCGCTCGTCCAGAGGCCCGCGGCGAGGACGACGATCTCGGCCCCGATCGGGCCACGCGATGTCTCCAAACCGACCACGCGACAACGCTCCGCGGCGAGCTGGAAACTGGTGACCTCGGTCTCCGGGACGTAGCAGGCGCCTGCGTCGACGGCCCCCTTGGCGAAGGCGAGGGCCGCGTCACCGGGATTGATCGTGGCATCGGACGGAAACAGGACGCCGCCGACGAGGTCGTCAGCGACGGCCGACGGCCACAGCGCACGGATCCGGGAGCGGTCGGTGATCTCGACCGGGATGTCGAAATCGCGGGCCATGCTGACGCCGGCCAAGATCTCCTGCATCCTGGCCTCCGTCCTGGCGATCGTCAGGGCGCCGACCTGGCGAAGCCCGGTATCGATGCCCGTCTCCGCCGTGACTCGCTCGTAACTCGCGACGTTATCCCGGGTGAGTGCCGTCAGCGCATTCGTGCCCCGGACGCGGGAGACGAGACCGGCGGCGTGCCACGTCGTTCCGTTCGTCAGTCGACCGCGTTCCACCAGCACGACTTCCCGTTCGCCGGCCCGGGTCAGGTGGTACGCGATGGACGACCCGATGATGCCGCCGCCAACGACGACGATCCGAGCATGCGCGGGCAGCCGACCCGCGGGCAAGACGCTCGCCACGTCGAGGTCGCGGTTGGCCAGACGTTCCGTCGCGGTACGCAACACCGGGACGCTCAAGTCCCTGACGACCTTGCGGGTAGGGGTTGGTTGAGGTGATGTTGAAGTTGTTCAGGAACGACGGCACCTGCGAGTCGTCGAACGCCGGAGCGACCGGGCGCCCGACGAGACCTTGTTGTACGGGTCCCTCCAGCGTTGTTGGGTTCGGTAGGACGTTGGGTGGGCGGCACCTTTTCGCCTAGCCGGCGTCTGCGATCGCCTGCCGGATGCGCTCGGCCCATTGCTTGACCATCTCTCGCGGCGTCATCTGGCCGAGCATGACCTTCTCCATGAGCTCCGTGCGGGCAGTATCGGCGAGGGGCCCGACCGCGGCTGGCAACTGCACCTCGATCGGCAGCGAGTCCGCCTCTGGGAACTCGACGAAAGCATCGTGATTCAGGCTCGGGTCCGGTACCGCGCGCCAACCGGGATCGTCGGCGAGCGACTTGAGGATCGGAACGGCGTTCCCGGTCGAGCTGAAGATCTTCTGCCCCGCCTCGCTGCCGATCAGCGCCAACAGCTGACATGCTTCCTCTGGATGCTTCGTCGTGGCGGAGATCGCGTAGCCGCTCGTGCCCGTGCCGACGACGTGCTTGACAGGGAACTTCGGGAACGTGGCGAAGTCCCACTTGAACTTGCCTGCGATCACGTCATTCGTTGCGCCGACGATCGGCCGGACATGGAAGTACATGGCCGCCTGGCCGTTCTCGAGGAACTCGGTCGGACTCTGGAACTCGTTCGTGGCGACTCCTTGCTTCACCAGTTGATAGAGCGCGTCGATCCCCTTGGCCGCCTCGTCGGAGTCCACTGCCACGTCGCCGGCGGCGCTGATCACCTCGCCACCGAACCCGCGGATCGCGGGAACGGTGATCGCCCACCAGCTGAAGTTGTCGCCTTCGATCCCGTATTGTGTCGTCTTGCCGTTCGCGTCCTTGATCGTCAGCTTCCTGGCCGCATCGACCATTTCGTCCCAGGTCCAGCCGTCCTTCGGCAGCGGGACGCCGGCCTTCGTGAACATGTCCACGTTGTACATCGTCACGAGGTGGTTGTAGTCGCGCGGGAGCATGTACTGGCGACCCTGGTGCTGTCCGAGGGCGAGCATCGATTCGTAAAAGTCGCTCGTATCGACGGCGCACTGGGCCAGATCGAGCGTGATCCCCTTCTCGGCAAAGGCCTTGATGCCCTGATCGTGGATCCAGAACACGTCCGGGAGCGTATTCGACGCAGCCTGGAGGGTGATCTTCTGGGAGTAATCGTCTCCGGCTTGCGGCTCCACGGTGACCGAGACGTTGGGGTGCTCTTGCGTCAGGGCCTCAACGAACTTTTTGGCGTTTCCCTCCTCGCCAGGGTCTGGCAGGACAGCGAACCGGAGGGAGACCGCCTCCGCCGGTGGCGGTACGCTTGGCGCCAGGCTTACGGACGGACCCGCCGAGGGAGTCCCCTGGGGCGACGACGTTGATGGAGCGACCGCAGAGCCACAGGCGGCCCCAAGCAGCCCGACGACGGCGACGCCGACGACCATGTTCAGATGGCTCATCTCCCGCCTCCTACGCAACTTTTCGACAAGGGCGTGACTCGGCGATTATCGGTCTTTGAGGCTTCGTGTCAATGGTTCGAAAGCGATACGTAATTAATCGACACCCATTTCTAGCTTCGAACCCCCTGCATTCGTTGACACGTCAGTCGGTTTGATGATGAAATGAGGAAGGCGCCCGGGTCATCCCGGCGAGGGCGGAGGAGCGGAGCGCGATGTCAGCGATGGACGGCATGTTCGTATCGGACCGTCGTGAGCGGACCCTCGAGATCTTGTTCGAACGCGGTCGCATAACCACCGGAGAGCTCGCTCGTCTGTTCGGCGTCTCGGACGTGACGGTCCGCGCGGACCTCTCCCGGATGGCGCAACAGGGCCTCGTTGTTCGAACCCACGGCGGCGCCATTCTGCCCAACCGCCAGCGCATGGAGGTCTCCTTTTCGGCGAGGGAAGGGACGCACGTAGAGCTCAAGCGTCGGATCGGCTCCGCCGCCGCCGCGATGTTGGTCGGCCAGCATGCAGCGATGCTCGATGCGAGCACGACGGCGCTCCAGATCGCGAAGGCTATTCGGCATCAACAGCCCGGCGAGCTGACGATCATCACGAACGGTGTCAACACGGCCCTCGAATTGCTCGGGTCGCCCGGCATCACGACGATCCTCACCGGGGGTGTCGTCCGCGAGACCGCGGTCTCGCTCACCGGCCCGATGGCCCGCGAACTGCTCAGCAAGGTTCGCGCTGGGGTGGGTTTCTTTGGTGGCCAGGGCCTGAACGTTCGAGACGGCCTGACCGACGTAAACATCCAGGAGGCGGAGATGAAGGCAGCGATGGTCGCCGCATGCCAGACCGTCGTGGCCGTCGTCGACCATACGAAGCTCGGCGAAGCGGCGCTCGCTTCGTTCGCGTCCGTGAGCGAGATCGACCTCGTCATCACCGACGACGAGGCGCCCCCGGAGTCGCTGGCCGAGTTGCGAGCGGCGGGTGTCGAGATCCGTCTCGTCTGACCCGCGCCCCACAACGGCGAGATCGACATGACCCTGTCAGCGGCCCGACTGGTCGTCGAGTCGACGGGCGATCCCGTGGCCGTCGAAGTCCGGCAGCCCGCCCTTGGTTGGATCCTCCAGGGCCGAAGCAGGAACGACCGGCAGACAGCCTACGAGATCATCGTCGCCTCGCGCCTCGCGCTCCTCCGACATGACCGCGCCAACGTCTGGAAGAGCGGCCGAGTGGTATCCGATATCTCATCGCACGTCATGTATGACGGCCCGCAACTGCACTCGCGAGGCACCTACCACTGGAAGGTTCGAGTATGGGACGGCGCCGGGCGGCGTGGCCCATGGAGCCCACCCGGGTCATGGCGGATGGGCCTGCTTGAACTGTCGGACTGGCAGGCGCGATGGATCTTCAACTCGGCGCTCGATAGCCCTTGCGTGGTCCCGCTGGCTGACCTCGTCGCCATCCGACCGCAGTCCGCCGTCCCGGAGGCCCGGTCGACATTCGTTCGAGAGTTCGACGTCCCGGCATCCGCGGTGATCGAAGCCGCGATGTTCGCCGGATCGGGGAACGGATGGATGCAGCTTGCGCTCAACGGGCAGCCTTCGCGGCGGAGCTATTTTCCGTGGCAGCCGTGGCAGGCGGATCTGACGGGCGATCTCCGGCGAGGTCCAAACCGGCTGGAGATCCGTCTGCCTGATCAGCTCAAGCCAATCCTCGCCGGACGATTGGTCGTCCGTTTGACGACCGGCCCGGACATCGAGGTCGATACCGATGAGGCATGGACGGTGTCCCCCGAGGGATCCACGACGGCCGTCGCGATCCCGCCCGAAGGGGACGACATCCGTGGGCTGAACTTGTCCGCGCCGGCGCCGAGTCCTTGTCTGCGGCGCGTCTTCGAGATCGACCGAACGGTTCGCCGGGCGACTCTGTACGCGACGGCGCTCGGTCTCTACGACGGCTACCTCAACGGCGTTCGTGTCGGCGCCGACCGGCTCGCACCGGGCTGGACCGACTACCGACAGCGGGTGCAATACCAGACGTACGATGTGACCCAACTGATCACCGAGGGACCGAACTGCCTCGCGTTTGTTCTCGGCGACGGCTGGTACGCGGGCCACGTCGGGATTCACGCGCGGGGGCAGTACGGCCGGGAGCCGAAGCTCCTGGTTCAACTCGAGGTCGAGTTTGCTGACGAGACGCGTGAGACGATTGTCACGGACGGAACGTGGCGAGTCTCTGACGGCGCGGTCCGATCAGCGGACCTCCTGAACGGCGAGGTTCGCGACGCGCGCTGTGAGCCAACCGGGTGGCTGCAGCCCGACTTCGACGATCGGCGCTGGGCGGCGGCGGTCGTCGACGAGGCCTCACAGCCTCGTCTCGTGTCGCAATCCGCTCCTCCGCTGACGGTCATCGACGAGCGCGCGTCGACGTCGATCCGGCACCTCGACGACGGTCGCGACATCGTGGACTTCGGCCAGAACCTGACCGGCTGGCTTCGACTTCGGATCGCCGGGCAGGCGGGGACGACGATCTCAATCCGTCATGCGGAGGCTGTCGGCGAAGACGGTGGGCTGTATGTAGCGAACCTCAGGAATGCTCGCCAGACGGATCGGTTCACTCTCTCCGGGTCCGGCACGGAGAACCTCGAACCTGCCTTCACGGCGCATGGCTTTCGCTACGCGGAGATCAGTGGGTCGCCTCGACGGACCGCGCCGGCCGACGTCCGCGCAAGGGTCGTCCATGCGGCGACGCCGCGACGTGGTGCGTTCGAGACGTCAAACGGGTTGATCAACCGTCTCCAGGCGAACATCGAGTGGAGCCAGCTCGGAAACTCGGGCACGATCCCATCCGACTGCCCACAGCGCGACGAGCGGTTGGGCTGGACCGGCGACGCGGTCGCGTTCATAGGGACTGCGGTCTACAACTTCGACGTCGCGTCGCTCTACACCAAGTGGCTCGAAGATCTCGCCGGCGCCCAGCTTCCGTCCGGCGCCTATCCCGACGTAGCCCCGGACCTGCCGTTTCTCGGCGCCGGCACGGCGGGCTGGGGGGACGCCGCGGTCGTCGTCCCGTGGACGCTCTACCGGGCGTATGGGGACCGCCGGGTGCTGGAGCGCCATTACGCCGGCATGGTCCGCTGGATGGAATACCTGGAACGGCTGAGCACGGACTTCAGGAGGCCCGCCGAGGGATACGGCGATTGGCTGGAGTTGGGCAATGAGACGCCCAAGGACCTCGTGGCGACCGCCTGGTTTGCCCGAAGCTCTTCGCTTATGCAGCGGATCGCGTTGGCGCTCGGACGAGTCGGCGACGCACGCCGATGGCGGCGGCTCAGTCGGAGCGTATCGTCGGCATTCGCAAAGGCTTACGTCGATCCGCGCGGCCGTCTCGAGGGGGACAGCCAGGGAGGCTACGTGCTGGCGCTGGCCTTTGGGCTCGTGCCGGCGCACCTAGGTGAGGCCGCGACGAATCGACTCGTGGCCGCGATCGATCGCGACGACGGACGGCTGGCGACCGGCTTTCTGTCGACCGGGTATCTGCTGCCGGTCCTCGCGGACAACGGCCACCTCGATATCGCGTACCGGCTGTTGCTCGAACGGAACCATCCGTCGTGGCTCTACTCCGTCCGGCACGGCGCGACCACGATGTGGGAGCGCTGGAATAGCTGGACCGAAGACGATGGCTTCGCGGACCATGCGATGAATTCGTTCAACCATGCTGCGCTCGGGTCGGTGGGGGAGTTCCTGTACTCGGCCGTCGGCGGTCTGGCGCCTGATGAGGATGGTCCTGGCTGGAAGCGAATCATCGTTCGACCTCGACCGGGCGGCGATCTCGCGTGGGCTCGCACGAGCGTCGACACGGTGCACGGCGTCGTGGCCGCCGCATGGGAGCGCGACAAGAACCAGCTGTCGCTCGAGGTGACGATCCCGTCCAACACGAGAGCGACTGTGCACGTGCCGACGCGCGAACCTCGCGGCGTCACGGAGGGCGGGATCGACGTTGCATCATCGAGCGGCATCCGGGTGGTCGAGGTGACCGACGACAGCCTGGTCCTCGAGGTCGGTTCAGGCCGCTACGAGTTCCTCGCCGCGTCGGAGTGAGCAAGGTGGAGGGCCGCGAACAGGCCGTCAGTCCGGTTCTTGTCGTCGCGTAGCTCATTCATGATGTAGGACAGCCCGATGCGCTCTGCCGGCCACACTCCGTTGACCGATCCGCCCGCCCCGCCATGGCCGTATGCATCCACCGGGCCGTACGGTCCTGGTCCCGCCTGCAGCTGGAAGCCCACGCCGAAGTTGTGGATCGCCTCGGGGTAGCACGGGTCAGGGCCGATGACGATCGACGTCCTGCCCAATTCGATCGTCTCGGGCTTCAGTAGCCTGACGCCGTCGATCTCGCCACCGCTGGCAAGACAGCCGTACAACCGCGCGATCGACCGCGCATTGCCGATCCCGTTCGAGGCCGGGATCTCGGCGCCATGTGCGGACCTCGAGTTGAAGAAGGGCATCAGCGGATCCGAGAAGACCGGCGGATTGTCCATGGCCGCGACGATGTGCTCGGCACAGGCCGCGGGCGGATCCGGGGCAGGCGATGGATAGCGGAGCATCGAGACGCGAGGCTCCTCCGCCGCCGGGAGTCCGATCCAGATGTCGAGAGCGAGCGGCTGCGCCACCTCCTGAGCGAAGAACGTCCCGACGCTCCGACCGTCCACGCGGCGGATGAGCTCCGCGTTCAGCCAACCCCACGTCTCGGGGTGGTAGCAGACCGTGCTGCCGGGTGGCCAGGACGGCTCCTGCGCTGCGAGGAGCTCGGCCATGCGGATCCCATCGAGCAGGTCGACGGGCTCCAACTGCAGACGGATGCCGGGCAGTCCCGCCTGATGGCTGACGAGGTGGCGGACGAGGGTGTCGGCCTTACCGGCCGCGGCGAACTCCGGCCAGTACTGACTGACCGGCGCGTCGAGATCGATCCGCCCCCGCTCGATGAGGAGGAGCAGACAGATCGCGACGAAACCCTTCGTGCTCGAGAACACGAGCTGAAGGGTGTCTTGGCGCCACGGCGTGCCGGTCGCGGGATCTGCGACGCCGCCCCACAGGTCCGCGACGACGCGGCCGTCGGCTACCACAGCGAAAGCTGCGCCGAGGTCAGCGCGTTCGTCGAAGTTCCGTTGGAACTCTTCCGCGACGGGCTCGTAGCCGCGAGCGACCCACCCGTCGATGCTCACGGATACGGGTTGGTCGACGCCGCGTTGTAGTTGCGGAGGAACAGCGGGACGTCGAAGTCGGAGTACTTCGGTCCTTCCAGCTGCGTGGGATAGCTGAGGTGGTTATAGGACGTCCCGAGGGCGATGGCTTCGGCGTTCAGATCGGAGGCCGCCGTTGACGGCCAGGCGCTGCCATCCAGGCGAGCCAGCAATGTCTGGATCGCGACGATCTGCTCGGCCGCGGTGAAGTTGCAGTGCCCAGCGCGATGAACCCAGAGTTGTCGGAGTTGGGCGCTCCTGCCGAACGTCGCGACCGCGTCGCCGTATCCCTGCACGGTGTTCGGCCACACAACGGTGTCAGCCTCGAGGGCAAGCGTGACGACTTGCGTCCCGCCGATGTCCCCAAAGACCGGTTCCACGCGCTGTAGAGCCTCGACTGCGCCTGGATCAGCCGCGATCCGGGCGGCGCTGGCCAACGTCGCCAGGTCCGTCGCGAGGTCGATGCCGGGGGCAGCGGCGTACATTGCGCCCACCAGGCGCACGGACGCCGACCTGGCAAGCTGGTCCCCGTAGTCCACGCCCACGTTCCATGAAAAGTTTCCGCCGGTGACCGACCCGACTCCACCAACATCCCAGTCTCCGACCAGGTGCTCGTAATAGTTCCGCTCGCCGTCGTAGAAGACGTTCTCACGCGCAATGAGGTACTGGTTCCGCTGGCGCGTCAGAAAGTCGTCGGTGGCGGGCTCCGTGTCGGACGGGCCGACACCCCACTGAGGCGTGTTGACCATCGCCTCCGCGAGAGCCAGACGGGCGCGTCCCGCGGCAGTCTGCTGCGCGGTGTCGAGGATCTCGATCTCGCGAGCAAGGAAGCGCGTCCGTTGCCCCGTCCCGAAGCCAATGTTCACGAGTGGCGAGTCGAAGCCGAGGAGGGTCTTGAGGACAAACACATGATCGAGGCGCTCGTTGAAGTTGCCGACGCTGCCTTCGAGACGATAGGGACATATTGCGACCGCGCCATCGAATCGGTTGGAATGGGCGTTCACGAGGTAGCCCGTGATCTCTCCGCCCAACGACAGGCCCCAAGCGATGGTCCGATCCGGGGAGCCCACGACTGCGTCAAACTTGTCGAGGACGGCGATCTGCGACTCCATGAACGGGATGACGGGGACGAGTCCCACGCCCGGATACGACCCGCCCGCCAAGGCAAAGCCCTGCTTGAGAAGCCAATTCTCGATGCGCTTGTTCTGCGAGACCAGGGCGGCGTTGTCCTTGAGGTCGTTGATCAGCCCGTGACTGTAGAGAAAAAGCGTTCCATTCCAGTCTGGGGGGACAACAAACAGATAGGTCGTTTTCCCATCGGCCAGCATGCCCTGATACTTGACGGGGTCATTCGCGAGCGCGGTGGGAGGCGCTGTCAGCGCCATCAATAGCACGACGGCAGATACGACGGTGGTCGCGAGTCGACGCGCTCCTCGCCTTCGCGGCGACAGTGCCTGCATCTTGGTACCTCAAAGCTGCGATGGCGCCGAGCATACGTGGTCCGCCTGCGATCGTCTAGTGCTTCACACCCGAATCGTCTCGCGTATGCTTCGGATTGCTTCCGAATGAATTTCGAACAGCCGATTGCTGCTCAGAGGTGGGATCCGTGAGCGACTCTCTCAGCATCCGCGGCGCGACCGTCTACGACGGCTCGGGAGGGCCGGGGCGCACGGCGGACGTCGCGATCCGTCATGGCCGGATCGAAATGGTCGGTAGGATGCCCGATCGACGGTCGTCCAGAACGTATGACGCGACCGGGCTCGCCCTGGCACCCGGTTTCATCGACCTCCACTCGCACGCCGACTTCACGCTGCCGGCGTTTCCGGGCGCCACGAACTCGATCAGCCAGGGCGTGACGACAGAGGCTGTCGGGAATTGCGGGGAATCACCGGCGCCGCTTTCGAGAGACCCCGGGCTTGCCCGCATTCGCCGCTCGGAGGCCAGGGGCATGGGCCCCGATCTGGCGTGGGACTGGGGCACCATGGCGGAGTACCTGGCGCGCCTTGACGCGGCGCGTCCGGCGGTGAACTGCGTTCCCCTGGTCGGGCATGCCAGCCTGCGCATTGCGGCCATGGGGCTCGACGATCGGCCGGCACGCGAGAGCGAGGTCAGGGCCATGCGTGAGGAACTCCATGCGGCATTGGGCGCGGGCGCGTGGGGCCTGAGCACGGGCCTTGTTTATCGTCCGGGCATCGCCGCGAGCACACGAGAGATCGTCGAGGTCGGGGAGCCCCTCCGCCAGGCTCGGGGGCTATATGCGTCGCACGTGCGGAACGAGGGAGACGGTGTGGTCGAGGCCGTGAAGGAGGCGATCGAGATCGGTCGTCGCTCTGGCGCCCGCGTCCAGATCTCGCACCTCAAGGCCGCCGGTACCGCCAACCTGGGTCTCGTGCGCGACGCCCTCGCCGAGATCGAGCGGGCGAACCTGGACGGCCTCAGCGTGAACTGCGATGTCTACCCGTACACGGCCATGGGCACGTACCTCAGCCAGCTGTTGCCGCCATGGGCCGAGGTCGGCGGGGCGGGTGCCATCGCCAGCCGACTCCGATCCACCGATGTCCGGTCGCGGGTCGCGATCGACGTCCGTGATGGCCTCCCGGGTTGGAACAACTACGTGGCGGCCGCAGGAGGTTGGGACCGCATCCTGGTCGCGAGCGTGGCCGATGAACGCCTCCGCCCGATGCAGGGCAGAAGCCTCAAGGACCTCGCACTGGAATCGGGCGTCGACCCGCTCCGATTCTCCCTGGACTTGTTGATGGAGGATCCGCTCGGGACCAACGTCGCCATCTTTCTGATGGCCGAGCCCGACGTCGACACGGTGATCACAAGCGAGTTCTCGGTGATCGCGTCCGACCAGTACGGGGTGACCAGCGATGACGCCTATGTCCATCCACGGGCCTGGGGTGCGTTCGCGCGGGTCCTCCGCCGCGCCGCTCAGGGCGAGCTTCTGGACCTCCCGACGGCCATTCACAAGATGTCCGGGCTTCCCGCAAGGATCGTCGGGCTGCCGGATCGCGGTCTTGTCCGCCGCGGCTACATCGCCGACCTTGTCCTCTTCGACCCATCGAAGATCAAGGATCAGGCGTCATATGAGTTGCCCAATCGGCCAGCCGAAGGGATCGATGCAGTCTTGATCGGCGGTCGGTTTGCGATCGAGCGTGGCAAGACAGCCAACATCGGGCTGGGGCGCGTCATCCGTCGCTCCGGCCAGTTCGAGCCGGCGCCCTGACGTGACGGTTGCTACCGACCTCCGCTACCGCGTCGCGATCGTCGGCTCACCGTCGCGCGCCGATGTCCCATGGACCGCCGATACGCTCGCGCGCCTGGCGACGATGGGCTTCAACACGGTCCAGTTGAACATCGCCTGGGGATCGCGTCCAGCGGACGAGCCACTCAATCTCGAGGACCTGTTCACGGGTCTGGCCTCGCCGGCTGACCTGGCCGACGATGGCCACGGTCCTGATACGCGGCCCGAAGCCATCGCCCGCCGGCGCTCTGATCTCACCGCCAGAATCGACCTCTGTCGACGCGCCGGAATGCGCTCGATCTTTCATTTCGGCGCGCCGTACAACGGCGGGCTCGGATACCACGACCAGCCGCTCGCCCAGTGCGTGCTCGATCCGGCCACCACTGGTCGGTATGTCGAGCGCCTTGTCCGGCTTGCCGCCGAGTTCCCCGGAATCGACGACCTCCTCCTCTATACGTATGACCAGGATGCGTGGCTCTGCAACGAGTTCGGGACCTGCGACCGGTGTCGCGGTGTGCCACTCCACCATCGGGTGGTGCCATTCGTGAATGCCCTGGCCGGCGAGTGGCGTCGTGCAAATCCGACCGGGCGCCTGTGGTGGGAGCCGTGGGAGCTGTCTGCCGGCCAGGCCCTCGCGTCGATCGACGGGCTCGATCCGGAATCGGTCGGTCTTGCCCTGCATTCGAACGTGGCAGAAGTGATGGTCGCGCTGCCCGTCGATCGGTACGTCCGGAATGCTACGCGGCGCGCGGCTCAGCGGGGTATCCCAGTCATCCTCGAAGGATTCCTCGGCGCAATGTCGGAGGAGGTCGAACCATTTCGAGCGCTCAGTCATCCGCTCGCGACCGTTCGGCAGCTGCGGGCGTTGGTCGCAGTCGAGGGGATCGCTGGCGTGAAGGAGTACTACGGCCTCGATCCATGGAGGGACGACCCAAACCTTCGCGCGACGACCCTGTTCTTCGGCGATCCCGGGATCAGCGACGCCGCCGCTCTCGCTGAGCTGGGAGCCGACTTCGGTCCCTCTGGCCAGGCCGTCGAACAGTACTGGCGGACAACGTCCGAGGCCATCGAACTGTATCCCTGGGATGCTTCCTGGTTCGCCCGGGAGGTCGGGCGATCCGAGCCTGACCACGCACTGACAAAAGCCTTCATCCGTGGCCAACAGGCCCACACGCCGAGTTGGGAGTCGACCCGTCGGGCGATCTTCATGAAGACGGACGACCTCGAGTCAGATCCGTGGTTGCTCGAGGACGTGCAGCTTCGCTGTGGATTGGCCGCCGACGCACTCTCGGAAGCGCTCGCGATTGCGGATGGGTTGCTGCCGGACTTGCCGCCGGCGCGGCGGGCTGCGTTCGTCGATGGAGTCGGGGAGGTACGCGCGCTCCGGCGGCGCATCCTCGCCTATGCCTACCATCTGCGCGAGACAAACCTGACGACGACGATGCGGGCCTGCCGCCGGGACGGGGTCCCGATCCCTTCCTCCGTGACCGCTGAACTGGTCGCCACGCTTCATCTCGACGCGGCCAATCACGACGACGCTGAGCGGGTCGAGGCCGCCCTCGAAGCGCTTGCCGGCGATGTCGATGCGTTCCTCGACTCGTTCTTCACGATCCCCGACTCGAGACCCGCCCCGAACGGGCCGTTCAGCATGACCTCGCGCTGAGACGAGATCCCCGGAAGGAGAGAGCGGCCAACATGTGTCCGATTCCCAGCTCACGACAGTCGGCGCCGCCCGATGCCGACTGGCGAGCACGCTTCACGTGCACGGCGCCCGCGGGCGTCGACCTCGCGCGACGCAACCATCGACGCGGCCTGGTCTGCTCGAACCTCTCCGGGTCGCTCGAGCAGTACGCATGGGACGTCATCACCGGTAGCCTCCGGCAACTCACCGATCGGTCGACAGGGACGCCGTTCGCCATGATCTCCCCAGACGGCCGCCATGTGTTCCACGTTGACGATGAGCTTGGCAGCGGCGCGGGAGCCTGGATTCGCATTCCATGGGACGAAGGCGAGCCTGCCTCGCTGTTTCCGGATGATCCCGCCGGGGCGTGGTCTGGCGCCGCCATTAGCCACGACGGCACCCGGTTCGCTGCCAGCCTGGCTCGGGGCGCAGGCAGCCTGATTCACATCGTCGAGATCGACCAAAATGGCCCACGCAGTGGATCCGCCAGGGTCATCGCGCTCGAGGGAGAAGACTGGTCGGTGCGGGCGCTCTCCGCCGACGGTCGGTCGCTCGCTCTTGCGTCGGAGACTGCCGTACCGGCCGATCAACCCGCGACGCTTGTCATCGACACCGACTCAGGCAAGCGAAGCTTCGTGACTGCTGACGGTTCACCGCCCGGGGTCGCGCTCTTCTCGCCGAGGGACGGCGATGCCCGGCTTATAGTCATCGCCTTTCGCAATGGGAGGCGAGTGCCGGTCCTGTTCGATTTCGGCGTTGGTATCCCGGTCGAGCTTGCGCTCGATGCGCTGGCCGGGGACGTGCACGTGTTCGATTGGTCCGCAGATGGCGAGCGGATCCTGGTGTCCACGACTGAGCACGCCGTCCAGCGCCTGTACATCCACGACCTCGCCCGCGATGAGACCACGCCGCTCCCGCGATCCTCGGGGACCTTTGGGGCATGGGGCTCGAGCGTCTGCTTCGGGCCGCGCAACCAGATCCTCGCCCTCTGGCAGGATTCAACACACCCGCCGGAGGTCGTCGCCCTCGACGCGGCCAGCGGGGCGCGGCGCACCGTCGTGGCCGCCACAGCGGCTCCGCCGAGCCGACCCTGGCGCTCGATCCAGTTCGCCTCATCGGATGGCTGCCCCATTCAGGGTTGGCTCATGGAGCCCCGGGGATCCGGACCCTTCCCGACGGTCGTCCACGCTCACGGCGGCCCGGATGGCGTGATTACGGACATCTATTCGCCGGACGCGCAAGCTTGGGTAGATGCCGGCTTCGCCTTTGTGACCGTGAATTATCGGGGATCGACGACCTTCGGCCGCGAGTTCGAGGAGCGGATCCTCGGCCAGCCTGGACGTTGGGAGGTCGAGGATCTGGTCGCAGCGCGGGCCTGGCTCATAGGTGAAGGAATCACGGTCGCCGAGGAAGTCCTCGTGGCGGGCGTTTCGTACGGGGGCTATCTCAGCCTGCTTGCTGCGGGCGTTCGACCGGACCTGTGGGCCGGCGCGATGGCGATCGCCCCGATCGCCGACTGGCTCATCCAGGCGGAGGACGCCAACGAGACGATGCGCCCGTGGACCTTGACGTTGTTCGGTGGTGAACCGGCGGATCAACGCCATCAATACCTTGTGAGCTCGCCCATCACCTACGCGGCCTGGGTCAGCGCACCGGTCCTTCTGATCCATGGCCGACACGACACGACCGTTCCGCCGCGCCAGACCGAACTCTACGCGGCGAGCCTCAGGGACCTCGGCAAGCCGGTCGAGCTCGTCTGGTTTGACGGAGGCCATCTGACGTTCGCGGATCCGTCGCTGCTCGTCCAGCACCAGGCCCTGATGCTCGAGTTCGCTTCGCGAATCGTCGGCCGGAGGGACGATCGAGCATCACCTGCCTGAGGAGAACACTGATGTTGGACAGAACAATGCAGTCGCCGAGCGTCATCACCCAGCGACCAGGCCAGGTGATCGGCGGTCATGCGGTCGGGATCATCGTCCTGAACGTCGGCTACCCAGTCATCCCGGGCAACGTGGCGAACGCC
>JACCVQ010000039.1 GCA_013698095.1 Chloroflexota bacterium | reverse complement strand
CGGTCGCCGCGGCGGCGGCTCGCCCGGGCACCCGGACGGACCTTCCCTGGCCGCGGGGCCTGTCCGCCCAGGATGATGACGGCCTTCGGGTCTCGTCGGCACTTGCCCAACGTGACGCCGTCGCCGTACTTCCCGTCGACGCCTTCGCGCCCGTCCGGCTGAGCCTCGCTCGGGCGATGCATGGCCTCGTCCTGCGCCACGGCTTCAGCGGGGCCGAGCTCGACGGGATCGTCGGTCCGTGGCGAGCCGTCCTGGTCCCGCCCTCCGGGCCGGCTGCCCGGCGCCGGGCCGGCTGAGGCCAGGCCCAGCCGCCAGCACGGTTCCGGCGCGAGGAGCCCCCCGCCGGCCAGGGTTCGGGCCGGAGGCGCCGCTGCCAGGCGCTCCCTGCGGTGGCTGTCAGATGGCCGACGTGGAATTTGTCCGGACCCGATAGGACGATCGAGTCATCGCTGAACTACACCGGACCGGGCTACGGTGCTTCGGTCAGACCGCTCCGGAGAACCGCTCGCCCCGTGTCCAGCCGCCTCGATCGTCCTCGATCTCGCGCCGCGCGTGCCTCCGGGTCCGTTCGTCCCCGCCCGATCCTGCTGTTCATCGTCTATGGCGTCTTCCTGGTGATCGTCGGCGTCACCGCCACGGCTCAGGTCGTGATCGCCTCAACTCACTTCTCGACTGCGACGCTGAACCACACCGTCGGCACGGACGCCACCGTCGTCGCCGGCTATGTCAATGAACGACTCCTCCCGACCGATCTCGCGGGAGGTCCGATCTCTGCGGGTCACGCCACCGAGCTTCGTGAGGGCATCGGCGAATTCATCAGCCGGCGAGGGATCCTCCATGCGGAGGTACGAACCCCCGACGGGACGATCATCGCGAGCGAGGCAGGAGCGCTCGGCGTGCGCGGCGTCGCCTCCGACAGCGACTGGGACACCGCTCTCCGTGGCGAGATCGGCGTCTCGATCCTCGATGCCGGTCCGTCGGCGTCCGGGATCGACCTCGGAACCCCCAGCGTCCTCCGCGAGATCTTCCCCCTCCGGCGTGACGGCCGCGTCGTCGGAACGGTCGCGATCTGGCGGGACGCAGCACCGATCATCAAGGCGCAGGGAGAAGTCCGCCGAGACATCGTCCTCGTCACGATCACCGCGGCTTTCGCGGCGGCGCTCGTACTCTTCCTCGTGTTCCGCTCGGCGCAGGCCCGGATCTCGCGCCAGACGGTTGCTCTCATCGAGTCCACCCGTCGCGATCCGCTGACCGGTTCGCTTAACCACGGCGCGCTCGTGGAGGCGATCGCGACGATGATCGAACAACATCGCGAGGCTGGTGGTGGCGTCGGCATCGCCCTCCTCGACATCGACAACTTCCGGGCTCTCAACGACACCTGGGGCCACGAAGCCGGTGATGCTGCGATCCTCCGGGTGGCCGAGCTGCTCGATCGTTTCGAGCCGGCCCTCATCGGTCGGTACGGCCCCGACGAGTTCCTGATTGCTGTGGAGCGACTCGCGATCGGCACGCTCGTGGAGGAGCTCGAGTCCCTGCGCTCGGCGCTCGCGGACACGCATCTCGTGTTCGGGGACAGCGAGCGCCTTCCACTGACCGTCAGCGTTGCCGTGTCGACATATCCGGAGCACGGCTCGTCGGTCACCGAAGTCCTCGCGAACACGGCCCTCACAATCCGCGAGGCCAAGGCCAGCGGTGGCGATCGTGTCCTGATGACTGGCCGTGATACGGACGACTCGGGTGAGGCTCGAACGTTCGACGTCTTCCAGGGCCTGATCCTGTCGGTCGACGCAAAGGATCGCTACACCAAGCGTCATTCCGAAGACGTCGCCCGCTACGCGACATTCCTGGCCCAGCAGATCGGTCTGCCGGAGGACGAGCTTCGGACGATACGGCTCGCCGGCCTCCTCCACGACGTCGGAAAGATCGGAATCCCGGACTACATCCTGCGCAAGCCCGGCAAGCTGACCGAGGAGGAGTTCGCCGTCGTCCAGCAGCACGTGGCGCTCGGCGACTCGATCGTTCGCGATCTGCCGGGTCTCGATGCGATCCGAGCCGGCATCCGTCATCACCACGAGCGCTGGGACGGCAATGGCTATCTCCATCGACTGGCCCAGGACGACATCCCGCAGATCGCCCGCATCCTCAGCGTCGCCGACACCTTCTCTGCGATGACCACGAGCCGGCCGTACCGCAAGGCGCTTGACATCCGAGAAGCACTCCGTCGACTCGAAGATGCGGCAGGAACCCAGCTCGACGAAGGACTCGTCGGTCCGTTCGTTCACGGAATCGAGACGGCACCTGACGCGCCGCTGCCGGGCGAGGCGTCGCCGTCGCGCACCTGGCTGATCGGACCCGCTCGCGCCGACTCAACGCGCGTCGCGTGACCGCCGGCCCGTTCGCCAGGCCACGTCGGTCCCGCGATGCGTGGCGGTGGCTCGCCACCCTCGTCGCCATCTCGCTGCTAGTCGCGCTGCCGCTCGCGCCGAGCGTCGCGGCGGCGCAGGCATGGTCCGTGTCTGCCGCGCCAACGACCGTCGGGCTCGGCCGGTCGACCGATGTCCTCGTCACGGTCACGAACACGTCCGGGAACAACGGCGGGGGGGAGGGGATCGGCTGCGTGAAGCTGGACATCCCCGCCGAGTACCAGGTCACCGCCGCGACGATCGACAGCGTCGACGGCGGACACTCCTGGTCCGCGCAGGTCGCGGGATCGAACCCGACGATCGTGTCGGCTCACGGCGGGAGCAACGGCGACCGAATCGTCGGCTCACCGGATCTCGAGAGCGTCGTGATCCGCGTCACCGCCACCGGCCTGCAAATGGGCACGGCGCCGTGGGGAGCCGACGAGTACAACAACGCGGACTGCTCCGGTGATTTCAACCGCCATCTGGCCCTCGTCATGCAGGTCGATGTCGTGCCGAATCGCGCGCCGACGGCGAGCCCGGACTCCTTCTCGATTCGTCACGACCGAACCCTGACGGTGGTCGCCGACGGAGTCCTCGCCAACGACGGCGATGCCGACGGCGACCTGCTGACGACCAATCTCCAGAGCGACGTCACCAACGGAACGCTGTCGCTTGCGGGCGACGGTTCGTTCTCGTACGTCCCGGACGCCGGCTACGTCGGAGGCGACAGCTTCACCTATCGCGCGTCCGACGGTCTGGTCACGTCCTCGACGGTCACGGTGTCCCTCACCGTCACCAATGCCGCGCCCGTCGGGGTCGTCGACTCGTATGGCACGCTGCACGGCATTCCGATCATCCAGTCTGCTGCGTCCGGCGTCCTCTCGAACGACAGCGATGCGGACGGCGACGGCCTCACGGCTGCGCTGGTCAGCGGTCCGTCATATGGCACGCTGACAAACTGGGGAGCCGATGGACATTTCACGTACCTTCCGGATCTTCTGTACGTCGGCAGCGACAGCTTCACCTACCAGGTGACCGACGGACTGCTCACCGCCGGGCCCGTCACCGTGACGCTCGATACGTTCAACGCTGCCCCGAGCGCGGACGATGATGCCTACGCGGTCGTCCACGACGACAACCTGAGCCCGAGCGCCGCGACAGGCGTCCTGGCCAACGACGCTGATCCAGACGGCGACTCGATCGCGACGATCCTGGTGACCGACGTCAGCCACGGAACCTTGAGCCTCGACGCGGACGGTTCGTTCAGCTATCTGCCTGCGGCCGGCTACGTAGGCCCGGACGAGTTCACCTATCGGGCAACGGACGGGGTGGCTGCGTCCTCGATCGCCACGGTGTCCGTGACGGTGTCCGACGCGGCGCCGACCGGCGCGGCCGACTCGTACGTGGTCGTCCACGACCACGACCTCGGCGTTCCCGTCTCGAGCGGCGTGCTGGCCAACGATGCGGACGCCGACGGCGATTCCGTGACCGCAACACTCGTCAGCGACGTCACGAACGGTCTCCTCGTGCTCAACGCAGACGGCTCCTTCGACTACACGCCGTCCGCGGGCTGGGCGGGCACGGACAGCTTCTCGTATCGAGCGACCACCGCCACTGCCACGTCGGCCGTGACGACCGTCTCGATCGATGTCACCAACGCCATCCCGGTCGGGGTACCCGACGGTTACTCGGTCCACGTCGGTGACACGATCACCGTTGGCAGACCAGGCGGCGTCCTGTCGAACGACGCGGACGCCGACGGCGACGGGCTCGCGGCCGTCCTTGCGACCGACGTCGTGCACGGCACGCTGACCCTCGCGGCCGATGGCGGCTTCACGTACGTCGCAAGTCCATCGTTCGTGGGTGACGACACCTTCGTCTACGTTCCGAGCGACCCGCTCGGCGGCGGAGCGCCCGTGACGGTCACGGTGACGGTCACCGGTACCGCCCCGACGTCCTTGGGCGACACGGCGACTGTCGTCCATGACCGGTCGCTGAGCGTGGATGCCTCGAGCGGGCTGCTCACGAACGACGTCGACGTCGACGGGGATGGGCTGACGGCCATCCTCGACGACGGTCCGGTCCACGGCGTCGCGACCGTCCAGCCCGACGGATCCTGGACCTACGCGCCGGCAGCCGGGTTCACGGGCACGGACACGTTCACGTACCACGTCCACGATGGCGCGCTGTCAGGCTCAACTGCCGCTGTGACGATCCTGGTCACCAACATCGCGCCGATCGCGATGGACGACGTGGCGAGTGGCGCGCACGACCGACCCGTCGTTACGGCTGCCCCGGGCGTCCTCGCGAACGACGTCGACGGTGATGGAGACACGCTCGTGACCAGGCTGGCGAGCGGCCCGGCGCATGGCAGCGTAACCGTCTGGGCCGACGGTGGCTGGCGGTACACGGCGGACGCCGAGTGGGTCGGGGTCGATACGTTCGACTACGAGATCGACGACGGCGCCGCAACTGGTACAGGAACCGTGACCGTCACGATCACGAACGCCGCGCCGTTCGGTATGGCCGACACCTATGTCGTCATGTCGGGGTCGACTCTGTCGGTCGCCGCGCCGGGCGTCCTCGCCAACGACGTGGACGCCGACTCAGACCGGCTCAGTGTCGCGGCCGTCAGCGGGCCGCAACATGGGTCGGCGACGCTCGGACCGACCGGCTGGCTGACGTACGTCCCGGCGTCCGGCTTCTCGGGCGCCGACACGCTGACATACCGCATCTGGGACGGACTCGACCGCTCTGAAGCCGTCACGGTGCTCATCAGCGTGGTGCCGCCCGCTCCGACCCCTACGCCGACGCCGACCCCCGCGCCGACGCCGACCCCTGCGCCGACGCCGACCCCTGCGCCGACGCCAACCCCCGCGCCGACGCCGACGCGAACAGAAGCACCGACAGCCACGCCCATAACAGAGCTGACGGGCGGCCCGACGGCGGCGCCATCGGGTGCGTCCGTCGACGCTTCGGCCACGCCCTCGTCCTCGGTCGCTCCGAGCCTGACGCCAGCGCCGAGTGTGTCGCCGTCAGCCTCGGCTTCACTCCCGCCGACCCCGAGCACGCCGAGCC
>JACCVQ010000013.1 GCA_013698095.1 Chloroflexota bacterium | reverse complement strand
GGGCACGAGCGAGCCCGTCGCGTCGGGCGGGATCGTCGGTCGGGGCGTGGCGGCGTTGCCGCAGGCGGCGAGGGCGACGGCGACAGCGGCCACGAAAGCGATCGCGGCGGCGGGCGTGGGTCGGGTGCGAATCGATGGATCGGTCGAACGGATGGCGGGCACGTCAGGCTCCAGGTCGAGGGGCGGAGCGAGGGCATGGCGGGCACACGAAACCCCTCGCTTCAGGACGCAGAAGGAGGGGTGGGATCAGCCGGAGGGACGCATCGTTGCCTGCCCTTTCTCACGAAGGTAGTGCATCGACCGCGGGCCCGGCGACCGGACTTCCACGCGCCCTGAGGCGGTGGTTCACCGTAGCGGGACTGTGCCGGACTCTCACCGGCTTCGCGACCCCGCGGCATGTCGAGGTAGCCGGGAGATCCTAGCACGGGCCCCGGCTTGATCCGCTGCCCGAACGGCCCGGTCCGGCGCGCCCGAATAACTGCCGGATAAGCGGCGTCTGGCAGGATCGCCATCTCGCTCTCGCCCTCCTCCCGCCACCCGAGCACCCGTCGGAGGAGGTTCCCGTTCAAGGTGGCTACTCGATGGCACTCCAACGTGATTCCGCCGCTCCTGGCCGCCGCCGCGCTGCTCGTCCTCAGCCCCGCCGCGGGCCTGCCGCAGCCGGTCGAGGCCGTCCACCGGTCGTTCCCAACGTCAGCGCCGGCGGTCGCGCCGGTTCCACGAGGAACGGCCGTGCCCCTTTCAGATCTCTCGTCCTGCCCCGAACCGCTCGGGGCGATTTTCGCCGCGACGTCGCCGAGCGCCGACGACCCGGGCAGCGGCCCGTGGTATCGCCTCGACCCGCAGATCGATCGGGCGGGATCGTTGATCGGCCAAATCCTGACGGTCGGCGCGAGTGATCACGGGATCATCGTCGGACTCGACCGGGAGGCTGCGGCGTCCGGACCCGTGGGCGATGCCATCCTTGTGGTCTCCGACGACGGCGCGACGTCACGGCTGGCGGTCGTGGACGCCAGGGTCGGCTGCGTCCGGTCCGTCGCCCGCACGACCGACCTCATTCGACGTGCCGTGCTGGACCCTTCCGGGACCAGTATCGTGGAGCACCGGCTCGAGCGTTCGAGTCGCACCAGCGCCGGTATCTGGCGCCGGCCACTCGGTGATCAGGCAGCTAGTTGTCATTCCCGCTCACGTTGTTGACAAGTTGAGAGCCCTCGTGTTCGGTATGGGGTTGTCGAAGCTCCATTCCGACGGAGGGCTCTCATGCTTCATCGTACGGCCAAGCTGACGCCGTTCGGCCGACGGCTCCTGGTCCATCGGATCGTCGCCGAAGGCTGGCCCGCGGCCACGGCCGCCGAGATGCTCGGAGTCAGCCGGGCGACCGCGTACAAGTGGCTGCGCCGGTATCGCGCCGAGGGCGACGCCGGGCTCGAGGACCGGTCGGCGCGACCGCACCGGCGGCCCCGGGCCCTGCCCGAGCGCGAGGTCCGCCGGATCCTGATCGCGCGGCGTCGGCTGCGGGTCGGTCCGCACCGCCTGGGTCCGCTCCTCGGTCACTCCCGCTCGACGGTGTACGGCGTCCTCCGCCGGAACGGCCTGAGCCGCCTCGCCCACGCTGACCGGCTGACCGGCGTCCCCGTCCGGTACGTCCGGGAACGACCGGGCGAGCTGATCCACGTCGATGTCAAGCGCCTCGGCCGGGTTCCGCCCGGCGGCGGCCACCGGATGCTCGGCGACGAAGCCCGCAAGCACCTCGCGATGGGCCACGACTACCTCCACGTCGCGATCGACGATGCCAGCCGGGTCGCCTATGTCGCGGTCCGGCCCGACGAGCAGACCGGCAGCACGGTCAGCTTCATCGAGGAGGCGGTCGCGTTCTTCGCCGGCCATGGTGTCCGGGTCGAGCGAGTGATGACCGACAACGCCTGGACCTACACCCACTCACACCGCCTTGCCGAGCTGTTCGCCGACCTCGGGATCCGCCACGTCCGGACCCGGCCGCGCCGGCCGCAGACGAATGGCAAGGCGGAGCGGTTCATCGGAACCATCCAGCGCGAGTGGGCCTACGCCCGACTCTTCCGGTCGAATCCGGAGCGCCTCGCGACCTTGCCCGGCTGGGTCGACGCCTACAATCGACGGCGTCCCCACGCCGGGCTCGATGGCCAGACACCGCTATCGGTTCTCGTCAACAAGGTCGAGAAGAACGACAGCTAGTCGGCTCCTGGCTCCGATCGCGCCGGACGGCCGTTTCGGACGGACCTTCTCGACAGAGCTCGAGTGGACCGTTGATGGCCGCCTTGTCGTGCAGACATGCGGCGCCGCCGCCTGTCGGACCCGGGTCATTGGCCCCGACCGCGCCCTGCCCACCCTGGCAATCGACGACGGCCGCCAAGGCGAGCTGATCGGCGTCAGCGGGCCCACCCTCGTGACCTACGAAGCATGCGTCGAGTTGCCCTGCTCGATCGTCGCGACGGATCTCCAGAACGACTCGCGCCGGGTGCTGGCGCGCGCGGCAGGACTTGCCCGCCTCGTCGCGGGCAGAGACGGAACCCACCTCGTCCACGAGGTTGGAGGCTCGGGCTCCGGGTCGATCCGGATGGTCCGCCTCGATGGAGCCTCCGAGGCACTCTTCGAGCTCGGTCCGGGCGTCGTCCTGGTGCCGTCAGCGAGCCGGTCAGGGTCAGCGAGCGCGATGCCGTCGGGCTGGCTGTTATTGAGCGGGGATGGCCGGAGTCACGGACCCGGCAGGCGCACGGCGCTGGACCCGTTCAGTGGTCAGATCCGAGAACTCGATGAGGTGATCCCATGATCAAGATCAATCGTGCCCGGCGTCGGCGCGTGGCGCACCCGCGCTGGCTCGCCATCGCGGCAGTCACCGCCCTGACCGGGCTCGCGCTTCCGCCGGCCATCCTGGCTCACGGTCCGGATCCGGTCCTGGCCGGGGAGGCGCTCTATCCGCTCTCGAAGGAGCTGACATTCCGCTGGCTGACCGGCGCGATCCCGCCGGCGGCAATGCGCACGGCGATCGTCGCGGCTGCGGCCGATGCCGGCGAGAGTCGCCTCTCGCGCGCTCCGATCTTCACCTACGACGCAAGCGGCGTCAGCTTCGTCCAGTACGGTGGCAACGTCGTCTGCGGCGTCAATGGAATCGCGTGCATGCGTCGCGACGAGCCCGGCTCCTTCCGGATGTACTTCCGTGAACAGGGCCATGTGTTCGACTGGGGGACGATGAAGTGGTGCCAGATGTACGCGACTGCGCCGAACGGCTGCTACGACGCCGAAAACGTCGCCCTCGATGAGTTCGGTCACGTCCAGATCCTCGGCCATCACGTCAATGATCCCGACGACGGCGACTACACGGACGCTGTGGTCCAGACGTACTCCCGAACGAAACCGTCGGAGGGCTGGAACGCCCACGTCCTCGGCCGCTGCGACGTCGCCACGCTGCAGCGTGAGTACGGGCTGCTGGCGGCGACCACCAAGGTCTCGACCTGCCTCAACCTCAGTTCCTCGCTGACGATCAAGTCGAGCGTCACGGCCGGTCGCTTCGACCAGCCGGTCACACTGACCGCAACCCTCGAGATCTCTGACTTCGATGCCTATGAGCGGCTCGGCGGGCAGAACCTCAGCGGCCGTGTCGTCCGATTGGAACGCAAGACGCCGACCGGTTCGTGGTCGAGCCTCGGCTCGATGAGCGCCGGCTCGAGCGCGGGCACCTATGTCTACGCGACCACGATCCGCTACACGGCGGACTACCGGGCGGTATTCGCGACGCCGTACGCCGAGGGCCTCCGGGCCGACACGTCAGCGGTCGTGCGCGTCACCTTGGGCACATGCACCGGCATCTGCCCGTCATCCGTTCTGACCGGGCCCAACGGCGGTCCACAATGAGCCGGATCGAGCGGTCGTCGGACGCTGGCCGGCATCGGCTTCGAGGCCCGCAGCGACTCGGCCTGGCGGTCTGCATCGCTCTATCGGCGTGCACGTCCGCGCCTCGATCCGGCGCGTTGCCGGAGGGCTCGGCCGGGCCGGCGCCGAGCGGATCCGGAACGCTCGCAAGCGCCCTCCGAAGCGTGGGACCGACGGTGCCAGCCAGCGCGGCGGTCAGCTCGTCGCCGTCGCTGACAACCGAAACTCGACCACCAGCCGTGACCCTGCGAGATTCGGCCGGACGGGAGGTGGAGGCACAGGTGGGCACGTTCCAATGGGCCGGTATCGTCTCGAACAGTCCACTCCTAGCCGGCGCACCCGCCACCGTCGGCGTGGGGCAGATCCTGGCGATCAGTGGCCCGGGCCCCCTCCCGTCGAGCTGGCGAGCCACCCTGTATCGCGACCCGGCCGACCCGACTAGCGGGCGCTCGTTTGGCGAGGGAGTCGCGCCCGTCGGGCTCCGAGGTCCGGCACAGCCCGGAACCTGGACGCTGGCCTTGCAACTCCTCTATCCCGTCGGCGACGTCATCCACTTCTGGCGACTGACGGTCGCCGGTTAAGTGCGTGGACGCCCCGCCGACAGCTCGGCGGGGCGTTCGACTTTCTGTCGTTGCGCTGTCAGGTCAGGCGGAGACGGCCTGCGCCTGGAAGATCGACTCCTGGGCATCCTCGGGCAGCATCACGCCCATGATCTTCTGGAGCGTGAGGACATGGACGCACGTCCGCCAACTGTCGAAATAGTGGCAGGTGCAGTGCCACTGACCGGCGTCGAGGTCCACGTGATGCGTGTCGTTGTCACCGCGGAACGTCAGAGACATCCGGTCCAGGGTGATCCGATCGAGCTCGCGGGCGTAGCGATTGGCCTTCTCGACCTTGCCGATCAAGGAACTGTGCATCGACGCATACCTCCGCAGCCCCATTGGGGCGCTCACGAGGCCGCCAGTCCGGTCGTGCACCCGACCGGTGTGGCGGTCGTGGCACCACGATACACCTCCGACCGGGTCCGGTCACCCCCCCCGATCGGCGTAACAGACGTGAGAATTCAGGATGGAAGACCCGCCCTGCCCCTGACTCATTCGCCGGCGAGCCAGACCGCCCGGAGCGCCTTCGTCAGATCGCCCGAGGTGCCCTCGAACGCAGTCGTCCAGATGCCCGTCCCGAGCAGGCCGAGACGACGGAACTCCTTCCATTTCACGGTCAGCGAGCGTGCATCGTCGTAGTACAGCTGGAACCATTGCAGCCGGCACGTGGCGCACGATCGTCCGCGCCAGACCGAGCGCTGGACCACCTCGACGGGGTCGTATGTCGAGCCCCGCTCGCGCGCGATGGTCCGGGCGTTCTCGTGCAGGACGTCGAACCCACGGCCGGTGGTCCGGGCGTTGAGGGCGCCGCTCGCGGTCGGCCAGAGATGACCGTAGTACGGCACGCCGACGATCAGCTGGTGCGGCTTCGCGACCTTGCGCAGGCCGCGAATCGCGTCGATCACCGCGTAACGCGGCCCGTCGAGGGGGGCGGTTGCGTGGGCGATCGTCGAGAAGGTGCCGGCGTAGTGATAGCCCATGAGGAAGACAGCGTCGGCGCCGACCTTCAACGCCCCGGCCACGTCGTAGCTCTCGAAGTGGCCGACGACGTCGAACGTGAGCTGGAGCCCGGGTCGGCGGGCATCGAGCTCCGCCCGGATCCGGCGGACGAGGTCGGTGAAGTTGGCCTTCTGGCCGCGCGGAATCGGCTCGAAGTCGACATTCACGCCGTCGACGCCGCGCCGGACGACCTCGTCGGCGAGCTCCGCGGCGAGGCGAGCACGGGCCTTCGCGCTGGCGAGCAACGTGGCCGACGTCGTCGTCTGGGCCGGCGACCAGGAGAAGCGGGCGAGCGAGATCACGACCTTCGTACCCGAAGCATGGGCTCGTTCGATCATGCGGTCGACCGGGGCGGAGGTCCAGATCTTCCAGCGGCCGTCCTTGCGGATGCCGCCGGTACTGCCCGCTTCGAGGCTGAAGAAGGCGATCGTCGAGACGGCCGCGAAGTCGAGCCGGGCCAGGGCGTCGTCGACCTGGGAGGTGGTGACGAACGCCATGACCTCGCCGCGGAGGCCCTTGGCCGCGAACCCGAACTTCGCGGAGTCGTACGCAGTGGCGGGCGAAGGCGGCGACGGCGCCGCCGCGGTCGGCATCGGGCTCGCGGCAGGCGGCTGGGCCGACGGGCTCGTGCCCGCGGACGGCTGAGACGGGGCCGATGCCGCCGTCACCGGGGAGTGAAATCCCTCGGTTCCTCCACCTGCGCCGGGACCCGGCGTCACGCCGGACGACGAGTCAGTGCCGGACGACGGGGCCGGGCTCGCAGCGCGCGGCGTCGCCGAGTCGCAGGCCGCGCTGCCCAGCCCGAGCACGACCACCAGGATCGGCGCCGTCAGCAGCTGGATCCGGCGGCGGATGGCGCGAGGATGGCCTGAACGCACGACCCGGGTCGTCATGCCGGCTCGGCCGTTACGGCGCCGAGGTCCCTTGGCGGCCGAAGTCGTCCTCGACCCGGACGACATCGCTCAGCTCCGGCGTCGAGACCTCCACGAGTTCGACTCGTTCGATCGCCTCGTAGCGATGGCGCCGGCCGACGGCCACATGGGCGGCCTCGCCCGGACCGAGCTCACGCACGATCATCTCTCCGGCGTCGTCCTCGAGGTGGAGCCGGAGCCGGCCGCTCGTGACGAGGATCGCCTCGTCCTTCTGCTCGTGATACTGGAGCGACAGGCGGCGGCCGGTCTCGATCGTGATGACCTTGCCGCAGTAACGATCAGTGAGCGCCCAGATCAGCTCGTTGCCCCACGGCTTGTCGACGACCCGCGGCGTGAAGACCTCGTCGACCGCGCTCTCGTCGGCGGTCACGAGCCGCGAACCAGTCGCTCCCCGGCGACGAGCATCGCCTCGCGCAGGTCGGCCGAGGTTGCCTCGGTGTACACCCGGACGAGGGGTTCGGTGCCGCTCGTCCGGATCAGCAGCCACGTCCCGTCCGCCAGGAAGAACTTGTAGCCGTCGTTCGTGTCGAGCGCCACGGTCCGCTCGATCGGCTGGCTCTCCAGCGAGGTCGGCGCCTGCTCCCGGAGATCGACGAGCAGGCGACGCTTCGTCTCGGCGTAGATCGCGCGGTCGACATGGACGTCGATCCGGCGATAGAACGACGGGCCGGCCACCTCGTGGAAGCGGGCGATCGCCTCCGAGACGGGCCAGCGGCCGGCGGCCTTCTCGGCCAGAAACAGCTCGAGCAGCATCAGGTTGGCGTAGACCCCGTCGCGCTCCGGGAGATGCATCCCGAACCCGAACCCGCCCGACTCCTCGGCGCCGAGCATCGCCCCCGTCCGGATCATCTCCGGCCCGATGAACTTGAACCCGACCGCCGTCTCGTGAACGTCGATCCCGTAGTGGGTCCCGAGCCGCGCGGCCATCGAGGTGTTGTTGACGCTCACGACGACCGGCTCGCGCAGCTTGCGGTGCTCGGCGAGGTGATACATCAGGAGTCCCGTGACCTGGAGCTGGTGGATGAAGGTGCCCTGCTCGTCGGCCGCACCCGCCCGATCGGCATCGCCGTCGAGGAGCAGTCCCAGGTCGAAGCCGCCGCCCGCCATGAGATCGAGGGCCGCGTCGACGTTGGGCCGGATCGGCTCGGGATTGATCCCGCCGAAATACGGGTTGCGCTCGTTGTGGATCTCGGTCACCCGGATCCGGCCGTCGCGCAGCAGGCGCGGGATCCAGCCCGAGCCCGCGCCGTACAGCGGCTCGACGAGAATCGCGATGTCGGCGGCTCGCAACGCGTCGAGATCGATGGTCCGCCGGACGAACTGCTCGTAGCCGTCGAACGGGTCGAACCGCTCGACGAGCCCGGCCGCCTCGCCATCCGCGAGCGGCCGGCGCTTGATGGCGGTTCCACCGTTGGCAGCGATGGCGGCTTCCAGAACGGTGAGAATCTCGGCTCCGGCGGCAGCACCGGTGGGGGCTTTGACCTTGAACCCGTTGTCGGTCCAAGGGTTGTGCGAGGCGGTGATCACGATCCCGGCGGCCGCCCCGCGCTGGACGACCTCGTACGAGCTCATCTGGGTCGGGACGGCACCTGTCGCGAGGAAGACCGGGATGTCGCGGGCGAGGAGAACCTCGGCGGCGGCCGCCGCAAAGTGCTCCGACGCGAATCGCCGGTCGAACGCGACAACAACGCCCTTCGCCTGCTCGCCGCGCTCGGTCACATAGCGCGCCACGCCGTCGGCGCAGCGACGGACGTTCTCGAACGTGAAGTCGTCGGCGACCTTCGCCCGCCAGCCGTCCGTGCCGAAGACGATCGTCGTGGGGGTCGGCGCCTCGGCGATGGTCGTCACGCTTCGACATCCTCGTGGTCGACTCGCTCGAGCAGGTCGCGGACCTCTTCGGCCATGTGCCGAGCGCCGGCGAGGTGGGCCCACACGCCGTCGCTCACGATCGTGCCGCCCGTCGCCCCGGCCACTGCCGGTCCGGCATCCACAGCGAGCCTGCCGTCGACCGACCGGACGACGAGGTCGTCGGGTCCGAGCTCGACGGTCTCACCGGTCTGGACCACGCGACCGCTCGGACCGTCGGCGGGGCCGCCGACCAGGGACGCGCCCAGAACGCGGAGGAGCGCGGTCCAGCTGCCGAGATCGCTCCAGCCGGCGTCCATCGCACCCATGACGACCTGGTGGTCGGCGGCGGCGCTCTCCATGACGGCCTTGTCGATCGAGATCGGGGTGATCCGGTCATAGGCCCCGGTCAGAGCCAGATCGGAGCCGACGGCCTGGTCGATCAGCATCGGCAGGGGGGTGTACTTCTCGAGAGCGGCCCGAATGGCGCCACGCTGCCAGGCGAACATCCCGGCATTCCAGGCGACGCCCGGCAGGTTGATCAGCTCGCGGGCGCGGGCGTCTGTCGGCTTCTCCTCAAACCCGACCAGGGGATGGACGCGGACGCCGTCGAGCTTGGCCGCACGCATCGTGTCGGGCCGGAGGTAGCCATAGTCGATCGACGGGTTGGTCGGCCGGACGCCGAGCGTGACGAGCGGCCGATCGACGTCGAATACGCCGCTGGCGAGCTGCTCCGCGGCCATCCGGATCACCGCCTGGAAGGCCGCTTCGTCCTCGATCCAATGGTCGGCCGGGAGGACGACCATCACCTCGTCGTCTGGCCGCTCGATCACCCGAGTAGCCAGGGCGATTGCGGCGGCGGTGTTCCGGGCGGCCGGCTCCACGATCAAGCCGATGGCCGGGACCTGGTCCTGGACAAGCTGGCCGTAGCGCCGGTCAGTGACGCAGAAGACGTCCAGCTCGTCGACGAGCGGCGCGACACGCGCGACCGTCCGCTGAAGGAGCGTCTCGTCACCGACGAGCGGCAGGAACGGCTTCGGGCGATCGGGTCGGCTGAGGGGCCACAGGCGCGTCCCACCGCCGCCGGCCAGGATGACCACGTACATGGCAGGAGATGATACCGGCGGGCGGGGCCTGCGCCGGGGCTCAGCCGGTGCCCCGTGAACTTGGTCAACGAGTCCTGCCCGGACTGGTCCTGCAGGATCGCAGGGCCGAGGCGGTGCCGCTGCCGGCAGCCAACGACAGTCGCCACGCTCACGGGACCGCGCGCGAGCTTGCTCGACCGGGGCAGGAACGTCGACGAGCCGCGAGCGTCCGCCGTTGTGGTCCCCGGACGACTGGATGATGAGGTCGCGAGCGTGCGGAGGGCGTGCCGAAGGCCCGCCCGCACGCTGGGCGTTCGACAGCCGTGACCAGCCGGCAAACGCCACGCGACGGAGTCCGTGCTGAAGCGGTGGCTCAGAAGGTCGGCGGCGTCGCGCAGAAGAGGACAATCGCCCGGCCGGGTCCGGGGTTGCGGTTGCGGTGCGGCAGGCGCGACGAGTAAGTGATCGCGTCGCCGGTCTCCAGGCGGTGCTCCTCGTCGCCGACCCACAGCTCGAGGCAGCCCTCCAGGATCACGACGACCTCCTCGTCGGAGTCATGGGTGTACGCGTCGTCGCCGGTTCCGCCGCCGGCCTCGATGGTGCTGACGATCACCTGGAGCCGGCCGTCGTTGCCGCTCGTCAGGAACTCGTCGATCGCGGCCAGCCCGGGGTAGGCGATCCTGCGCCGCTCGGCCCGGCGCACCACGCGACCCAGCGGCGCCTCATCGACGAACAGCTCGGCGATTCCGAGATCGAGGGCCCGAGCGATGCGCTGGACTGACGCGATCGAGGGGCTGGTGACCTCGCGCTCGACCTGAGAGAGGAAGCTCTCCGTCACGCCGGCCCGTTCGGCCAGTTCCCGGAGTGTCACCTGGCGAGCCTGGCGGAGCGAGCGGATCCGCGGCCCGAGCTGCAACTCGGTGACAGCCATCTGTCCCACATCCCTCCGAATGCACCGGGCGACCTGGCCAACGTGGGCTGAAGTATAGCTTCAGGAAACCTGCGATCCACCCCCAACCGACTCCAGTCTGATTCGAATCTCGTGCGTCGTCGGCGTTGACGGTGGCGAAGCCCGGCGTTTACCATCGGCCACGCTGTAGCGTCGCTACATCGTCCACCGGTTGCCGAACCCATCCCGCCGCGCAGTGAGGGGCCCGTGACCGTTTCCCCAAGCGTCGCCGAGAACTCGCCGACTCCGTCGACCGCTGCGGGTCTTCGCGCGGGCGCCGCGGGCGGCACTCGTTCCGCCACGGACGCGCACCCCGACGTGGAGCTGATCGGCGTCACGAAGCGCTTCGGCGACGTGGTCGCGGTCGACCGGATGAACCTCTCGATTCCGGCGTCCTCGTTCACCAGCCTCCTCGGCCCCTCCGGCTGCGGCAAGACGACGACCCTCCGGATGATCGCCGGCTTCGAGCAGCCGACCGAGGGCGAGATCCTCCTGGCCGGGCGGCCGATCGCGGGTGTCCCGCCGTACCAGCGGAACGTGAACACGGTCTTCCAGCACTACGCCCTGTTCCCCCACATGGACGTCGCCCAGAACGTCGGCTATGGCCTCCGCCAGCGCAAGGTCGCGAAGGCCGAAGAGCAGCGACGAGTGGGCGAGGCCCTCGAGCTCGTCCGTCTCGGGGGTTATGCCAAGCGCCGGACGTGGGAGATGTCCGGCGGCCAGCAGCAGCGTGTGGCACTCGCGCGGGCCCTCGTGAATCATCCGACGGTGCTCCTCCTCGACGAGCCGCTCGGTGCGCTCGACCTCAAGCTCCGCAAGGAGATGCAGCTCGAGCTCAAGGCTCTCCAGCAGGAGGTCGGGATCACTTTCGTCTACGTGACCCACGATCAGGAGGAGGCCCTCACGATGAGCGACGTGATCGTCGTCATGCGCGACGGGCTGGTCCAGCAGATGGGCGGCCCGAGCGACCTCTACGAACAGCCCCGCAACCGGTTCGTCGCCGACTTCATCGGGTCGTCGAACTTCATCGCCGGGACGATCGCGTCGTCGGATGGCGACGACCGGGTCACAATCTCGAGCGAGCGAGGCCTGACCCTGCATGGCCGGATCACGGACCGCTCGGCCAGCCCAGCCATCGGAGACACCGTCACGGTCGTCGTCCGCCCGGAACGCCTCGAGGTCGCCGCGGGCGACGCAGCGACTGCGACGGGCTGGACGGCCGTCGCCGGCCGAATCAACCAGGGCACCTACCTCGGCGACCAGACCGAGTACCGCGTCCACACCGATCAGGCGGGCGAACTCATCGTCCGCCTCCAGAACACCATGGGGGCGAACATCGGCCAGAGCCTCGGACCGGGCGATCCGGTCGTCGTGCGCTGGCGAGAGGAGGCGAACCTGGTCCTCGTGGCCTAGGTTCGACGCGCATCGCTCGCCGGCGGCGAGCTCCAGGAGGAGAAGGAATGACATCGCGAGAGCACGAAATCGAGGCCATCGTCCGGCGGGTGTCGGCGAACGCGATCACCCGGCGGAGGTTCCTGGCGGCCACGGGATTCACGAGCATCGCGGCGTTCGTGGCCGCGTGCACCGGTGGAGCCGGCTCGGCACCGCCGTCGGCTGCCCCCTCGGTGGGTGCCACGTCCAGCGCGCCGGGCAGCGCGCCGGCCAGCGACGCTCCCAGCGCATCGGTGGCGGCACCGTCGCCCTCGTACGCGACCGAGGGTGCCCTGTTCATGTACAACTGGGCGGACTACATCAACCCCGCCAACATCGATGAGTTCAAGAAGCGCTACAAGATCGCCGACTGGACGTATGACACCTACCCGTCCAACGAAGAGTTGCTGACGCGGCTCCAGGGCGGCGCGACCGGCCTGTACGACATCGCCTCGCCGACGTGCGAGTTCGTGCCGGCGATGGCGGACCAGGCGTTCATCGAGAAGCTCGACTTCACCCGGACCCCGAACGTCCAGTACATCAATCAGCAGTTCAAGCAGTTCTTCGACCCGGCCGGGCCGCAGGCGAAGTACAACGACTTCTACATCGCCAAGGACTGGGGCACGACCGGCATCTCGGTCCGGCGCAAGTTCGTGAAGGACGAGATCACGACGTGGAAGCAGTTCTTCGAGGTGGCCCCAAAGTACAAGGGCCAGATCGTCGTCGTGAAGTCCGCTGGTGACGTGATGACGGCGCCCCTCAAGGCCCTGGGGTACTCCCTGAACACGGTCGATCCGACCGAGCTGAACGCGGCCCGCGAGCTGCTGCGGGGCCTGGCGCCCAACGTCCTCGTCCTCGACTCCGATCACTACGAGGACCCGCTCCGCACGGGCGAAGCCGTCCTCGGGCTGACCTGGACGGGCGGTCTCGACGAGCTGAAGGCCGAGAAGGAGACCGAGGACATCGAGTACATCATCCCGGGCGATGGGACCCTGTATTGGCTCGATGTCTGGACCCTTCTCGCAGGCGCGCCTCATCCCGAGGCTGCCTACGCCTTCCTGAACTTCATCCACGAGCCGGCGATCCAGGGCGCGGAGACAAACATCAACTACTACGCGACCGCGAACGACGAAGCGAAGAAGCACGTGGACCCGGCGATCCTTGCCGACCCGTGGGTGTTCCCGGCCGACGAGGTCATCGCCAAGCTCGAAGGCGCGGCGGACGTGTCGACGGACCCCCTCCGGGTCGAGATCTGGGAGGAGTTCGTCGCCAACATCGGCGGCTGATTCACTGATCGAGCAGGACGCGGCGTGACCGCCACCGCGCCAGCCGACGAGGGTCGGCTGGCGTCACCCCGGCCGGCGCGAGCCGGACACTCGAGGGCCGGCTGGCTCGCCGCGCTCCTGGTTCTGCCGGCGGCCGCCTGGTACCTCGTCCTGCTCGTCATTCCGCTCGGGATCATTTTCGTCTTCAGCTTCGGCACGCGGGCCCCCACCGGCGGCTACATCGCCGGATTCAGCTTCGACAACTACGCCGCCGCCCTCGAGAACTCGGAGCCGTTCGTCACCAGCCTGACGCTGTCCATCAGCAGCACCCTCCTCTGCCTGCTCGTCGGGCTGCCGCTGGCCTACTTCATCGCGACGCGCGCCGGGAAGCGCAAGGCACTGTTCATGGTCCTGCTCGTCATCCCGTTCTGGACGAGCTTCCTGATCCGGACCTACGCCTGGCTGCTGATCCTGGGTCCCGAGGGCATAACCGGGTTCCTTGGCGATGCTTTCGGCGCGCCGCGGTTCCGTATCCTCGGCACGGAGTTCGGGGTCCTGATCGGGCTCGTGTACGGTTACCTGCCGCTCATGGTCTTCCCGCTGTACGTGACGCTCGAGCGGATGGATCGGACGCTCGTCGAGGCATCCAAGGATCTCGGCGCGGGACGCTGGGCGACCTTTCGCCAGGTGACGCTGCCGATCGCCCTGCCGGGCCTCATCACCGGGAGCATTCTCGTGTTCATCCCGATGATGGGCGAGTACGTGATCCCCGAGATTCTCGGCTACGGGCAGGTCTACACGATCGGCTCCGCCCTCGTCCTCCGCTTCCTCGAGGCCCGCAACTGGCCAGCCGGGGCTGCCTATGCGGCCGTCCTCATCCTGATCATGCTGGTGACCATCACGCTCTACCTCTGGTTCACCAACCGCGGCCGCCAGACGCGCGACGTGAGCGTGCTGTGAGCGACCACTCGCTGCCAGCCCCGTCCAGTCCAGCCGTTTCACTCGCCGCGCCCAGGTCGCTTGGCGGCCGGGCAAGACCCTCGATCAACAGGTCGGGGGCCCTCGTCGAGGTCTGGCTGCGGGCCCACACTGCGCTTACCCTGGCCTTCCTCTACCTGCCGATCGTGGTGGTCGTGGTCTTCAGCTTCAACACGGCGGATCGGGTGACCGACTGGGACGGGTTCGGGCTGCGCTGGTACGAGCACGTGCTCAACGACCGGCAGATCCAGCGCTACTTCCTGAACAGCGTCATCGTCGGGCTCGCCACCGCGATCATCGCGACGATCATCGGCACGATGGCCGCGCTGGGGATCCAACGGGCGCCGCGCTGGTTCCGCGTCCCCTTCGACGCCATCACCTACGTCAGCGTCATCGTCCCCGAGCTGGTCATCGCGCTGGCGACCCTGATCTTCTTCGCGACCACGATCGGGCGCGGCGGCATCGTCCAGGGGATGACCGGCGGCCCGGAGATCGGGTTCGGCTATCACACGATCGTGAGCGCGCTCGCGCTGTTCAACATCAGCCTGGTCCTGCTGCTCGTGCGGGCACGCCTGTCGAGCATGGACCGAACGATGGTCGAGGCCAGCTACGACCTCTTCGGCACGCCCTGGCGGACGTTCTGGCAGATCACCTTTCCGCAGCTCCTGCCCGCCGTGGTGGCCGGCTTCCTGCTGTCGTTCACCTTCGCGTTCGACGACTACCTGATCACGACGTTCCTGAACGGCCGCGGTACGTCGACGATCCCGCTGTACGTCTTCAGCTCGATCCGAAAGGGCGTGACCCCAGCCACCAACGCGGTCGCCGCGATCATACTTCTCGTGACGCTCACGCTCCTGCTCGTTGGTCAGTTCGTCCTGTCGCGCAATGCCCGTCGCGTCGGCGCGCGCAACAGCGGTGGCGTGGCGGGGATCGTGACCGAGTCGCAGGGTGGCTGATGTCCCGGGCGCAGGTCGTCTCGACAACGTGGATTCGTGGCGTGGTCCGACAGCGTCGCAGGCCGCCGGGCTGACCCTCGCTGCGGCCCGGGCCGTCATCACGGCGGTTCAGGGAGAGGCCCGGGCGATGCAGGTGGCGATGTCGTGCGCGGTAGTCGATTCCGGAGACCAACTCGTCGCATTCGAGCGGATGGACGCGGCCGATCTGGTCGGGATCACGCTCGCCCGCGACAAGGCGTTCACGGCGCTCGTGAACCGGATGCCGACTGGCGACCTGCCGCCGATCACTCAGCCCGGGACAGAGTTCTTCGGCTATCACACGGTCGCCGGTGGCCGAACGATCATCTTCGCCGGCGGCATGCCACTTGAGGTCGACGGGGTGCTGGTCGGCGCGGTCGGGGTCAGCGGCGGCGACTCGGCGCAGGATCAGCGGGCCGTGGAGGCCGGCGTTCGAGCGTTTGCCGGGGTTTAGCGCCGGAGAGGACGCGACCAACGCGGTGGCCCCCCCATCGCCAGGCCAGCGACTTGAGGGACTCGCACGCCTCGAACCGCCTCCCTCAGATCGTGACGACGACCTTGCCACGGGCACGCATCGTCTCGAGATAGCGGATTGCATCAGGTACCTCGGCCAGCCGGTAGGTCCGATCGATCACCGGCCGGACGGCGCCGGCCTCGACGAGCTTCGTCATCGCCACGAGATCCTCGTTGCGAACGTCGATGAGCATGCTGAGGAGCTGCTGACCGCCGGGCCGAGTGCGCATGACACGGGCATCGCGCCGCGACGGTCGATGCCGGCGCGGGCTGATGTCCCCGACCGGTTCAGTTGCCAGCGGTGGGGGGAGACCGCCTGCGGTCGCCAGCATCGGGGACTCGACAAGTGTAGGGCTCTCAGCATCGAGCCGCGAGCCCGGCCAAGGAGCAGGCTCAGCCCGCGGAGACCGGCTCCGGCTGCTTGACGCCGGCCTCGGACGCGAGGAGCTCCGCCTTGTCGGTCCGCTCCCACGGCAGGTCGAGGTCGGGCCGGCCGAAGTGGCCGTAGGCGGCGGTCTGGCGGTAGATCGGGCGACGCAGGTCGAGGGCCGCGATGATCGACGCCGGGCGGAGGTCGAAGTGACGCTCGATCAGGCGCTGGATGTCCTCGTCGGGTAGCGTGCCCGTCCCGAACGATTCGACAGAGAACGAGATCGGCCGGGCGATCCCGATGCCGTACGCGATCTCGACCTCGAACCGGTCGGCCAGCCCGGCGGCGACCACGTTCTTCGCGACCCAGCGGGCGGCGTACGCCGCCGAGCGATCGACCTTGGTCGGATCCTTGCCACTGAACGCCCCGCCACCGTGGCGGGCCATGCCGCCGTAGCTGTCGACGATGATCTTGCGGCCGGTCAGCCCGGCATCGCCCATCGGCCCGCCGGTCACGAAGCGTCCGGTCGGGTTGACATGCATCACCGGGTCACTGTCGCGAAGCTCGGCCGGGATCGTCGGCAGGATCACGGCCTCGACGATCTCGCTCCGGAGCCGCTCGGCCCGGGCGTCGGGGTCATGCTGGGCGGAGACCACGACCGTCTTCACCCGCTTGGCCACGCCGTGCTCGTACTCGACGGTCACCTGGGTCTTGCCGTCCGGCCGGAGATACGGCATCTGGCCGGATTTGCGGACCTCGGCGAGGCGGCGCGCCATCCGGTGGGCGAGCGCGATCGGGAGCGGCATCAGCTCCGGCGTCTCGCGGCAGGCGAAGCCGAACATCATCCCCTGGTCGCCGGCGCCGAGCTCGTTGGCCGCCGCGTCGTCACGAACCTCGAGGGCGGCATTGACGCCCTGCGCGATGTCCGGCGACTGGCCCTTGACCGAGACCATCGTGCCGCAGGTCTGGTAGTCGAAGCCGTACTCGGCCTTCGTGTACCCGATGTCCCGGACCGTCTCGCGGACGATCGTCTGGAAGTCGATGTAGGTCTTCGTGGTGATCTCGCCAAGGACGATGACCAGGCCGGTGGTGGTGGCCGTCTCGCAGGCGACGCGAGCGTCCGGATCGTCACGGATGATCGCGTCGAGGATCGCGTCCGAGACCTGGTCGCACAGCTTGTCCGGGTGGCCCTCGGTCACGGATTCCGAGGTGAACAGGTACTGAGACGCGTCGACGATGCTCGTCATGGTTCCCTCTGCGGTCGTTCCCGCCGAGCGTAGCACGCGGTCGCTGCGTGGCTCCCCGACTAGACTCCGCGGGTGACCCTCGACGTCGACCTGGCGAGCATGGATCCTGCGGCGCTCGACGCCGACGACCCCCTCGCCGGCTACCGCCACCGCTTCGTGATCCCGGATCCGAAACTCGTCTACCTCGACGGCAACTCGCTCGGCCGACCGCCGCTGGCCGCCCTCGAGCGGCTCGCCCGGGTGGCCGCCGAGGAGTGGGCAGGTCGCCTGATCCGGAGCTGGGACGAATGGCTCGCCGCGCCGCTCAGGGTCGGCGATCTGCTCGGCACGGAGCTCCTCGGGGCCGAGCCCGACGAGGTCGCGATCTGCGACTCGACCACCGTGAACTTCTTCCGCCTGGCAAGCGCCGCCCTCGACGCGCTGCCTGATCGTCGGTTCATCATCACCGATAGCGCCAACTTCCCGACCGATCGCTACGTCTTGGAGGGCCTCGCCCGCGATCGCGATCGCCAGGTGGCGTGGCTCGACCCCGACCCGATCGACGGGCCGACGGTGGCCGATGTCGAGGCGGCCCTGGCAGACCACGCCGGGGACGTCGCGCTCGTGACACTGAGCCACGTCAACTACCGATCGGCGGCGATCGCCGACCTCGCGGCGATCACCGACCTCGCCCACGCCGCCGGCGCCCTCGTGCTGTGGGACCTGTCGCATTCGGCCGGCGCGCTGCCGGTCGGGCTGGCCCGGCACGGCGTCGATCTCGCCGTCGGCTGCACCTACAAGTACCTGAACGGCGGCCCGGGCGCGCCCGCCTGGCTCTATATCCGGCGCGACCTCCAGACGACGCTCCGGAATCCGATCCAGGGCTGGTTCGGCCAGGCCGACCAGTTCGAGATGGGCCAGCGCTTCCGGCCGGCCGACGGGATCGCCGGCTGGCTGACCGGGACGCCGGGGATCCTCGGCCTGGCGGCGGCCGAGGAGGGCATCCGCTTGTCCGCCGAGGCCGGCATCGAGGCGATCCGGGCGAAGGGCGTCGCCTTGACCGAGTACGCGATCGCGCTCCACGACGCGTGGCTGGAGCCGCGCGGGTTCACGCTCGGGAGCCCGCGCGAGAGCGCCCGGCGGGGGTCCCACGTGTCCGTCCGGCGCCGAAACGCCCGCGAGCTGACACGCCAGCTGATCGCAGCCGGCGTCGTGCCCGACTTCCGGGCGCCGGACTCGATCCGGCTCGGGCTGTCCCCGCTGACGACATCATTCACGGATGTTGCCCGCGGGCTGGCGGTCCTCGCCGACCTCGCGGACGGCCCGGAGACCGCATCCCAAGCTAGTGTCTAACCAGCGCTGATCGACCGTTCCACTGTGATCACGGCCGCGGAGCCGCCGGGCCCAACGCCGTCGAGACCCGCCTCCGCAGCTGATCGGAACACCGAGATCCGGACTCGAACGTCATCGCGCGTCGCGAAGAGTTGACAAGCCGGGCCATCGGTCCGATCACACGCCGGCCCGAACTCCTCCGTCACCGTAAATCCCGCAGTGTCAACGACCGACCTGGCCTGGGCGTACGCCTCACTCGGGTTCGCCGAAATCAGGAACGAGCGACTCGCGCCAGGGCACATCGTTTTCGTGATGACGGGATCGCAGCGGTCCTGCTGGTCAGGACCTCGCACCTGGTCCATGGCTGCCTTCCAACCCGCCGGCACTTGGAGCTCATCGAGGATGGCTACAAAGTCGCTGGCATCGGGACCGCTGTAACAACCGCCGAACACGACCAAAATGGCGAACACGAAGCCGAAGGCGGCCCTCATGGCCGCGCCGAGTCGGCGATCAAAAGGCCCTGGTTCCGGACCTGACGGCGCCGTCGCCGAGAAACTTCACCTCGATCGGCTCGATCGCGTCGGCCGGGCTGAACCCGTAGACCTGGCCGTAGAACGACAGCTCCGCCTCGAACGAGCGGATGATGTTGGCCGCGCTCCGGAAGCCGTGGTCTTCGCCCGGGTAGAGGATGTAGGCGTGGGGCAGTTGACGCTCCCACAGGGCATCGACGATCTGCTCGGCCTGGGCCGGCGGCACGACCCGGTCCTCGGCGCCCTGGAGGATCAGGACCGGGCACCAGATGCGCTCGGCGAAGTTCAGCGGCGAGCGGTCATGATAGAGGTCCTTGCGCTCGGGATACGGTCCGATCAGGCGATCGAGGTAGCGCGACTCGAATTTGTGGGTCTCGGCCAGGAACGTCTCGAGGTCGCCGATCCCGAAGTAGCTCGTGCCGGCCGAGAACGCGTCGCTGAACGTCACGCCGCACAGGGTCGTGTAGCCGCTGGCGCTCCCGCCGCGGATCGTCAGCTGGTCGCCGGCGACGAGACCCCGATTGGCCATCCACCGGGCGCCGGCGACGCAATCTGCGAGATCGACGACGCCCCATTCGCCCTCGAGGCGCTTGCGGTAGTCGCGGCCGTAGCCGGTCGAGCCGCCGTAGTCGACGTCGAGGACGGCGAAGCCACGGCTCGTGAACAGCTGGACGAGGACGGCGAATGCGGTGGAGGCCTGGGCAGTCGGGCCGCCATGGCTCGTGACGACCAGGGGCGGGGAGTTGCCGTCCGGACCTCTGAACGTCCGGTTGTGGGGCAGGTACGCGATCCCGAACGCCGTCCGGTCGCCGTCGGTCGGAAACTCGACGAGCCGGCCGACGGACACGTCCGCGGGGTCAAGCTCGCTCCTGGTCGAGCGCTGAAGCTCCGTCGTGCTGCCGGTGCCGAGGTCGAGCTCAACGATCGCCCACGGGCGATCCGGGGCGGCCGCCCGGAAGACGGCCGTCGCGCCGTCGATCGCGACGTAGGACATCTCGGTGAACGGCAGCTCGAACGGCGCCAGCGACCCGTCGGTCCCGATCCGATAGAGCCGGTCGCGACCGGCGCTTCGGCCGACGGCGACGATCGTGCCGTCGGCGGCGATTGCGTAGTTGGACAGCCCGAACACCCAGTCGGGGAACGCGAATTCGGACTCGAGCGGCGCACTCGCCCGCTCCACGGTCCCGTCGGGGGCGAGCCGGAACAGGTTCATCCAGCCGTCGGGCTCGGCCACGAAATGGAGGACGCCGGCCGGAGACCAGCGCGGCTGGGCGATCCAGTCGGCCGGGCTGCCCGCCCCGACCCGCTCATTGGTCGGCCGGCCGTCAGCGCCGAGGTCGGCGAGGACGAGCTCCGTCCCGTCCCACGGCAGGTTCGGGTGGCTCCAGCGCAGCCAGGCAAGCTGCGAACCGTCCGGGGAGAGTCGCGGAGCCGAGAAGAAGTCGGAGCCGTCGGCAAGGACCGTGACCGAGCCGTCAGCGAGGTCGATCGCGACGACCGCGTTCTCGGCCTCGCCGTGGCGGGCGAGCGTGTCGGGTTCGTGGTCCTCGCGGATCGCGATGAGGCGGTTGCGGGCTCGATCCACGCTCAGGTCGGCGAACCGCCACGCCCGCCCATCTGGCGTCAGCGGCTCGAGGGCGCCGGGCGCCGTGATCCGGTGGAGGCGCCCGGTCGTGAAGTCGGACACGACCACGAGCTCGCCGTCGAGCAGGTAGGCGCCTCCGCCGTACTCGTGGACCCGGCAGCGAGCGTTGAACCCTTCCGGCGTCAGGCGGGTCGTCTCACCGTCGGCTTCGCGCCGAACGAGGACCTGGCGCCCGCCCTCTTCGGCCCGGCCCTCGAGCCACCAGCGCCGCCCATCGGCCGCCCCGACCTCGCCGAAGGTGACGGCGCCGCGCGTCAGGAGCTCGATCGGGAACGGCGACGCCCATGATCCGTACGCGGCGATTCGGCGATCGTTCACCGGAACGGGTTGTCCAAACCAGCCGCGCTCAGGTGCCGTGCTGCCACGAGGAGACGTACTCCTTTTGCTCGGCCGTCATCTGGTCGAGGGTGATCCCGAGGGCGGCCAGCTTGAGCCGGGCGACCTGGGCGTCGATCGCCTCGGGCACGACGTAGACCTGCGGCGTCAGCTCGGCGTGGTGCTGCACGACGTACTCGGCCGAGAGGGCCTGGTTGGCGAAGCTCATGTCCATGACGGCGGCCGGGTGGCCCTCGGCCGCGCCGAGGTTCACGAGCCGGCCCTCGGCGATCAGGTTGATCTTCCTGCCGCCGATGTCGAACTCCTGGACGTTCTCGCGCGCGTCGCGGACGTGGCCCTCGGCCATCTCGCGCAGCGCCTTGAGGTCGAGCTCGGCGTCGAAATGGCCGGAGTTGGCCATGACGGCGCCTTCCTGCATCGCGGCGAAGTGCTCGCGCCGGAAGACGTTGATGTTGCCGGTCGCGGTCACGAACAGCTGGCCCCACGGCGCGGCCTCGCCGACGGTCATCACCCGGAAGCCGTCCATCAGCGCCTCGAGGGCGCGGACCGGATCGACCTCGATGACCGCCACGTGGGCGCCCATCCCGTCCATCCGCGAGGCGATCCCCTTGCCGACCCAGCCGTAGCCGGCGATCACGACGTTCCGCCCGGCGAGAAGGATGTTCGTCGCCCGCAGGATCCCGTCGATCGTGCTCTGGCCGGTTCCGTAGCGGTTGTCGAAGAGATGCTTGGTCTGGGCCTCGTTGACTGCGACGACCGGGAAGCCGAGGGCGTTGTCGGCGGCCATCGCCTTGAGCCGGATGACGCCGGTCGTGGTCTCCTCGGTCCCGGCCAGGACCTCCTTGACCTGGTCCGGTCGCTCCGAATGGAGGAGCGAGACGAGGTCGCAGCCGTCGTCCATCGTGATCTGCGGCTTCGTATCGGCGATCGCGTTCAGGTGGGCGTAGTACGTGTCGCGGTCCTCGCCTCGCCGGGCGAATGTCGCGATCCCGTACTCGGCGACGAGGGCGGCGGCGACATCGTCCTTGGTCGAGAGCGGGTTGCTGGCGGCCAGGAACACCTCGGCGCCGCCGGCCTTGAGGGTTCGCATCAGGTTGGCGGTCTCGGTCGTGACGTGGAGGCACGCCCCGATCCGGATCCCGGCCAACGGCTGCTCGCGCTCGAAGCGCTCGCGGATCAGGCGCAGGACGGGCATCTCCCGCTCCGCCCAATCGATCCGGCGGGTGCCTTCAGAGGCCAGCCCGAGATCCGTGACGTCATGGGTGGGCAGGTGGGCGGACGGGTCGTTCGTCGGGCTGGTGGAGTGTTCGCCCGAGGCGCCGGTCGATGAGGCGACGGTGTCGGTCATGAGGTCAGGTCTCCCTGCGGCTGAAGAAGCGGCGAAGCGGCGCCGTGAAGTCCGGCCACGGCGATCCGAGGCGATGGGCAAGGCGCTCCTCGAACCGGACATGCTCGACATAGCCGAGCCGGCGGTAGGCCTGGAGCGCTGGTGGATTGTCGGAGCGGACGTTCAGAACAACCTGGTCGCACGTCCGCAGGAGTTCGGCGGTGACGGCTCCGGTGACGGCTGTTGCGTAGCCCCGGCCGCGATGGTCGATGTGGGTCAGGACGTTGCCGACGACCGCGATCCGGGCCTGGCGGCTGATCACGTGCGTTCCCGCCGCGGCGACGAGCCGGCCGTGGAGGCGGATTCCGAAATAGACGCCGTCGGCGATGGACGACGACGGCAACCACGATGCGAAGCCGAGCTGGTAGAGCCGGTTGAGCTCGCCGATGTCGCCCGGGAGAAGACGTCGAACGTCCGCCGGGTAGGGCCGGAACTGACTCCGATCGACCCACATCCGGACCATCTGGGGACCCGGGTCCAGGCGGTACACCGCTTCGACCGCGGGCAGCGCCTCGGGCAGGACGGCGACGTACGCAGTCCGGGGTCGGACGACGTCGCGCAGGATCGACTCGATCCCGTCGCTGCGGCCCATGACGAACAGCGGCTGCGGGGTGATGCCGGTGTACTCGAGGGCGAGCGCGACGAGGCGATCTCCGTCGTAGGCCCCGCCCCAGCGGGTCCTGGCGAACTCCTTGTCCTCGAGATCGCAGATCGCATACGCGGCGAGGAGCCGGTCCGCGTCGAGGAACGCGCGCAGCTCGGCGCGGTCGCTGACCGCCCGGGTCGCCAGACGGCGCGTTCGTCGATCGGTCGCGGCGACGCTGGCCATCAGCCCCGCGCTCCGGAGCCGTTCGCGGCTGTGACACCGTCCGCGGCCGTGGCACCGTCCGCGGGCAGCTCGCCGGCGTCCGGGATCGTCGGGTCCGGACCGAGCGCCGGCCGCGTCGGCGCCCAGCGGGCGGTCGCGGCTGCGACAGCCTCAGCCAGGCCTGCCCCGAACGGGGCACGGACGACGCCCTCCTCCGTCACGAACCCCGTGATCAGCTCGGCCGGGGTGACATCGAACGACGGATTGCGCACTGCGGTCCCGATCGGCGCGATCCGGACGCCGCGGACGAGCAGGACTTCGTCGTCCGGTCGGAGCTCGATCTCGATCCCGTCTCCGTCGGTGGTCGCGAGGTCGATCGAGGTCGTCGGGGCGCAGACGAAGAACGGAATGCCATGGCGGGCAGCCAGGACGGCGAGCGGGTACGTTCCGACCTTGTTCGCCGTGTCGCCGTTGGCCGCGACCCGGTCGGCACCGACGAGGACCACGTCGACCTCGCCGCCGCGCATCAGGCTGCCGGCCGCGACATCGGGGATGAGGGTGTGGTCGACGCCCGCCTGGGCCAGCTCCCAGGCGGTCAGCCGGGCGCCCTGGAGATACGGCCTCGTCTCATCGACCCAGACACTGATCTCGCGGTTCGCGAAGTGGGCGGCCTGGACGATCCCGAGCGCCGTCCCGAACTGGCCGCACGCGAGCGGGCCGGTGTTGCAGTGGGTCAGGATCCGGACCGGCCCGAACTCCCTGATGGGCAGAGCGGCCAGCCCGAACTCGGCAAGGCGGCCATGGTCGGTGGTCGCCTCGAACACGATCGCGTCGGCCTCGGCGCGGAGGGCGGCGGCGACCGCGCGGCCGTCCTCGGTCAGCTCGCCGAAGGACCCGTAGCGGGCCATCATCCGGTCGACGGCCCAACCGAGGTTCACCGCAGTGGGGCGGGCGGCCCGGAGCGCCGCCGCGGCACCACGCAGGATCGCTCGACGGGCGTAGGCGTGAGTCTCGGCTGATCGGCCGGCCGAGAGGGCCATCCCGATCGCGGCGACCTGTCCGATCGCCGGCGCGCCGCGGACTACCATGGTCCGGATCGCCGACGCCGCTTCCGGAGCATTGCGGACCGCGACCTCGACGAGCCGGTCGGGGAGCTGCCGCTGATCGATCAGGTAAAGGACCCCGTCGTCCTCACGGAACGGGGTCCGGAAGCCGGCCGGCGTGCCCGGATCCGGGTTTGCCTGGTCCGCGCTGGCGTCCGCCGAGGCGCTGCCAGTCGCGGCGGCCGTCTCGACACGGGCAGCGGTCCCGACCGGATCGAGAATGGCGCCGGCCGCCTCGGCGGAGGCTCGCTGGAGGGCCTGGGCCACGCCGGCGACGCCGGCCGCGGTCTGGATCAGGTCGCCAGCGAACTGCCGGAAGAAGCGCCGCCGGGCGAGGTTCGCGCCGTCCGCGGGCGCAGACGCATCGGCGTCGGCTTGCCCAACGGAGGGGGTCTCGTCCTGGTCGCGGATCGGGTCGCCCAATGCGCTCTCGCTGGCGGTCGAGTCGGTGCCGGGTTCGCGGTCCGGCGGCAGCGTCAAGACGCGATCAGTACTGGATGACGCTGGTGACCCGCCGGCCGTCGAGCCGATCGCGGCCCTTGAGCGAGTTCAGCTCGACCAGGAACGCCAGGCCCACCACGTCGCCCTTCAACCGCTCGATCAGTTCGATCGTGCCCTTGACCGTGCCACCGGTCGCGAGCAGGTCATCCACGATCAGGACCTTCTGGCCGGGCGCGATCGCGTCGCGGTGGATCTCGAGGGTGTTGGAGCCGTACTCAAGGGCGTACTCGACAGTGATCGTCTCGGCCGGGAGCTTGCCCAGCTTGCGAACCGGGACGAGCCCCGCATTCAGCTGGTATGCCATCGCGGCGCTGAAGATGAACCCGCGCGACTCCATCCCGACGACGACATCGATCTTCTCGCCGAGGTACGGCTCGAGCATCTGGTCGATCGATTCCTTGTACGCAACACGATCCTTCAGGAGGGTCGTGATGTCGTAGAAGAGGATCCCGGGCTTCGGGAAGTCGGGGATCTCGCGGATCTTGGCGCGAAGCTCCTCAACGGACATCGGTCGAGGGTCCTCCAGCTGTACTGCTCGCGGGGTGGGGCTCCGGTGCGAACGGTGGCCAAGTCTACCCGATGACCGGGCCGTCGCCCCGCGCGGCGGCCGGTCGTCCGCGCTCAGCCGGTGGCCGGTTCCGCCAGCGCCGGCAGCTCGCCCCGCGACGCCCGCCGGCCGAGCCGCGGGGTCAGCCCGAGTCCGACGATCGCGACGACGATCGCGATCCCGAAGGTCGCTCCGAGCCCGATCCAGGCCGGTTCCCCGGCCCGCGCCCCGAACGCGATGAGCGCGCCGCCGACCCCGGTTCCGAGCGCGGTCCCGAGGACATCGGAGAGTTGCAGACCGGCAGTCGCGGCGCCCTGCTGCTCCGGCGCCGCCTCGCGCAGGACGACCAGCGACAGGGTCGAGTACGAGAGCCCCATCCCGAAGCCCGCGACGCCCCACATCAGCACCCCGACGACGAGCGGGACGTCCGGCGACAGGATCGTCGCGAACCCGACGATCCCGAGGACCAGGGTTGCGAACCCCGCGACGAGGAACCGGCCCGGGCCGATCCGGGCGACGTTGTGGGCCTGGATCCACGCCCCGGCCGTCCAGGTCAGGGTCGCCGCCGTGTAGACGACCCCGGACAGGAGCGCCGGCGCGCCGCGCCAGTCCTGGATCGCGAGCGGGACGTAGACGTCGGCGCAGAAGAAGGCGAAGGTCAGGAAGCCGCGGAGGAGGACCGCGGCGGGCAGACCGGTCGCCGCCCGGATCGTGCCGGGCGGGGTGAGCCGGGCGAATGCGGGCACGCCGATCAGGACGCCGGCGGCGATCAGGACGAGCGGGATGGACGACACGTTGGACAAGCCCGAGACCACGAGCCCGGCGCCGACCACGAGGACGATCGCCAGGGGCAGGCGGCGCCGGGCGGCGTTCGGCTGCGAGGTCTCGTCGCGTTGCGGCGTGGCCAGCGCGGCCGGGCCGACGGCCCGGATCGACGGCAGGGTGAGCCACGCCGCCACCGCGATGATCGGCAGGAGGCCGATGAACACGAGCCGCCAGTGCCACGTCTCCCCCACGAAGGCGGCGAGCGTCGGACCGATCACCCCCGGCAGGACCCACGCGGTCGAGAGGATCGCGAACATCCGGGGTCGAAGGTGCTCAGGCATCGCCCGTGCGATCGAGACGTAGGCGACGGCCGGGATCGCGCCCGCCCCGAGGCCCTGGAGGACGCGGGCGGCGACGAGGACCGCCATCGATGGCGCGATGCCGCCGATCAGCAATCCGATCGCGAACAGACCGATCCCCAGGATGAACGGCCGCGCCAGCCCACCCCGATCGATCATCATCCCGGCGATGACGATCCCGAGCAGGTTGCCGAGGAAGAAGCCCGAGAAGACCCAGCCGTAGAGATCGATGCCGCCGAGGTCACGGGCGACGATCGGCATGATCGTCGAGACCGCGAGCGCCTCCGACGCGACGATGGTGACGTTCAGAACCAGGCCGATCGTGAGCGCCCGGCGGTCGGGCGACCACAGGCTGTCGCTCTCGCGGGGACCGTGAGGGACACCGTCGGCAGCGATGCCGGGCGCGCGGTCGCGCGTGGTCCGCGGGAGGTCGGGCCTGTCGGTCATGCGCGAGACAGGATGCCCGGTCCCGTGCGATCGCGCCGTAGACGAGAACCGGCCCGATCCGCGACACTCTGGCGATGATCGACACGATGCACGCCGACGCCGCCCAGGACCCCGGAACCGACGCGCTGGCCGAGCTCGCGGACCCTGGTCAGGGTCGGGTCGAGGGGATCCACATCACGTCAGCCCGCTCGCTGCCGATGGAGTCCCGCGAGCGCGTCCGGGCTGTCGCCGGGGTCGGCCTCGAAGAGGACCGCTACTTCCTCCGAACCGGCACCTACTCGGACGACGACAAGGACGGCCGCCACGTCACGCTGATCGAGGCCGAGGAGATCGAGGCGCTCGCCGCCGGATCCGGGATTGTCCTGGCGCCGGGCGAGACCCGCCGCAACATCACGACCCGCGGCATCCGGTTGAACGCGCTCGTCGGGCGCCGGTTCCGGATCGGCGCCGTGGAGTGCGAGGCGGTCCAACTGTGCGAGCCGTGCCAGGACCTGGTCGACCTGCTCGGCAAGCCGGTGCTGCGACCGCTCGCCCACCGTGCCGGACTGCGGGCGATGATCCTGACGTCCGGTGAGATCGCCATCGGCGACGCGGTCGTCGTCCTCGCCTGAGGAGGCCGAGTCAGCGCCGTCCGATCGGCTCGACCGGGTTGGGGTTGGCGATGACGATCGGCGCGCCGCGTGGACCGGCCGCCTAGTGCACGGCGTTTGAGATCACGCGTCGAACAGCCGGCTGGACGTACGTTGGGTGGGTCTCGTGGCCGGGTCGAAAGTAGAAGATCCGGCCCCGTCCGCGGCTGTAGCAACAGCCGCTCCGGAACACCTCGCCGCCCTCGAACCAGCTGATCAGGACAAGCTGATCCGGCGCCGGGACGTCGAACGGCTCGCCGTACATCTCCTCCTCGTCGATGACGAACGATTCCCCGAGGCCGTCGGCGATCGGGTGCGATCGATCGATCACCCAGATCCTCTCGCGCTCACCGGCTTCGCGCCAGTGGAGGTCGGCGCTCGTGCCCATCAGGCGCCGGAAGATCTTCGAGTGATGCCCGGAGTGGAGGACGATCAGGCCCATTCCGTCGAGGACGCGCTGCTGGACCCGGTCGACGATCGCGTCGTCGACTTCGGCGTGGGCCACGTGGCCCCACCAGGTCAGGACGTCGGTGGCGGCGAGGACCCCGTCGCTGAGGCCGTGCTCGGGCTCGTCGAGGGTCGCGGTCCGGACGTCGAAGCCCGCGTCAGCGAGGCCCGCCGCGATCGCCGCGTGAATCCCGTCGGGATAGACGGCGGCGACAGCAGGGTCCGACCGTTCCTGGCGATGCTCGCTCCAGACCGTGACCCGGGTCATCGCCCGGCGGCCGCGGCAAGGACCCGATCGTCGGCCGACCCGCCCGTCGGCATCCGGACGACGGAGCCGGCATTGGCCGCGGACTCGCGGACCGCGTCCCACAGGCGGGCCATCCGGAGCCCGACCTCCGGTGGGCTCGGGTTCGGGATTCGACCGCTCCGGACGTTGAGGAACTGCTCCCACACAGGCAACCCTGCCACCGCCCGGACCTTGCGCAGTCCGGCTGTTCCCGCCCGCTGGATCTCGAGGGACTCGCCCCAGATCCCGGTCTTGAGGATGGCCCCGGTCGTGAAGACGAGGATCTCGGAGTGGCACGAGGGGATCGCGCTGCCGCACGCGTTCATCGTCACGAGGGCACCGGACGCGAGCCGGCCCATGACCGTCGCTCGGACGTCGACGGGCCGGCCGTCGTCCTCGAGCCAGGCGGCGACCTCCGCGAAGTCCTCGCCGGCGAGGTCGGCCACCGTGTTGAGCATGTGAGCGCCGGTGTCGAACATGAAGCCACCGCCGGACAACGCCGGCTCCTGCCGCCACGTGCCGGTCGTGAGGGTCGACCAGTCCTGCCAGGCCGTCGCGCTGATGTTGAGGAGTGACCCCAGCTCGCCGGAGCGGAGGAGGCGCGACGCTTCGCGGACCTGGGGCGAGAGGCTGCCCTGAAAGGCCACGACGAGGAGTTGCCCGGTCCGGTCGCGGGTGGCGATCAAGGCTTCGGCCTCGTCGGCCGTGAGGACCATCGGCTTCTCGAGGAGGACGTCGAGCCCGGCCTCGAGCCCCGCGGTCGCCTGGGCGAAGTGGAAGGCATGCGGAGTCAGGATGAACAGCGCGTCGAGCTGCGGGGCGAAGGTCTCGATGAAGCGCCGCCAGTCCGGCTCGTTGGGCGGCGCCGGAAGGCCACGCCGATCGAACAGCTCGATCGCCTGGGCGTAGGCCGCCGGCGACGGCTCGCAGACCGCCACGACGGATGTGTCGTCACGACCGACCATGCCGTCGAGGTGGGTCCGCCCCATGATGCCCGTGCCGATGAACCCGACCCTGGTGGGCTGCCCGTTCGTCATCCGCTCCCTCTCGTCGCTCTGGCCCGATGGCGGCTCGCGGCCGCGTTGGAGGACCCTACCGGATCGCCCGGAACAAGACCGTCCCGCGCTCCGAGGCGCGGGAGAGCGCCGGCCCGCGCTCCGTCACAGGAGCGCGAGCCGGTCGAGGGGGAACGGTGGCTGGGCCAGCGGCTTGACCGCGATCCTGACGAGCAGGAGCGGGTTGTCGTCGCCGGCTGTCCGGTTCGAGGCGAGCGTCCCGCACCCGAGGCAGCGATGGATCAGAACCCACTCACCATCCTTGCGGACGGTGATGGCGATCGGCTCCATCGAGGCCTGGCAGTCGGACGCGCGGTCGCCCGGGTCGACGTCGAGATGACGCGACCAGAGGCAGTTGGGGCAATGGTTGCGATGGGCGGTGCCGACCGACGCAAGCGGGACGTCGAGCCGGCAGTGGACGCAGCGGAAGGACTCGGCGCGGCGGTCGTGGCCACGCAGTCGTTGGGTGCGCGACAAGCGAATTCGGTCTCCGGGTACGCAGGGGTAAGCCGTCGGATCGAACGGCGTCACGCTCCCGGACAGAAAACGACCGTCCCGGTCGGGGCGGTCTCGAGGCTCGAACGCGGCTTCGCGACGAGACTACGAGCGGGCGGCCCTCCGGAGGCGCGACGCGGACACGGCGGCGGCAACGGCTTTGGACACGAGTCGCTCCTCTCTCCGGCACGCCGGCCCTTGACCCGGGCCCTGCGATCGGCGAACCGTGGCGGAGCATGAAGGCTCGTCTGCGCGGCGTCAAGGGTCGGGCCTGCGGGGTCGCGCCGCGGGAACGGCGTCTGCTGGCGCAGACTGGACGCATGCAACCGACCGACATCGCCGCCCTCTTCGACCATCTCTACTGGGTTCGTGACCGGGTCCTCGCCGCCGCCGACGATGCAGCGGTGCCGTTCATCGATCCCGGCGCCGTCACCCTGCGCGACCTCCGGACCACGCTTGTTCACGAGCTCGACGTCGAATGGAGCTGGCGCGAACGGCTGGCCGGCCCGGATCCCACCGAGTTCTCAGAGGACGACGAGGAGCTCGTCGCGGCCGACTTCGCCGACGTCGCGGCGATCCGCGACCGCTGGGCGACCGATGAGCGCGAAATGCGGACCTGGCTGGCAACCCTCGACGAGACAGCCCTCCATGGGCCGTGCCACGCCGAACCGTCGGGCGGCCGCCATCCGCTCTGGTTCCACCTCCAGCACCTGTACAGCCACGCGATCCAGCAGTTCGCGGACGCAGCTGCCGTCCTGACCGCCGCCGGTCGGTCGCCGGGCGAGCTCGACTTCCTCCAGTTCGTCGAGGAGACCGAGGCCCGCCCGGACTGACGCGGCCTGGCGGCTACGTCCCGGAAAGGCGCTCCACGACCGGCCCGAGCTCGTCGAGGCTGCCGACGAGGAACGACGAGATCCCGAGCCGCTCGCGGAGCTCCGAGAACTTCTCGACGAAGCGGTCGTGTGAGCCGATGAAGATGTGGGGCGAGTCGATGACCTCGTGCTCGGTCATCTCGATCCCGGTCCGCTCCCGCATTCGGTCGATCACCTTGCGCGCCTCGCCATGGAGGTCGTCGGTCAGCGTGATCGGCCATTGCGATGGATAGACGTTGAACGTGAGGTCCGCGAATCGGTCGCCGGCGGCCGCGCGGACCCAGTCGAGCTTCTCCTCCGTGGCGGCCCACGTGAGGGACGCCGGATCCGGCCGCTGACCGGACAGGATCCGCGGCGCCAGCCCCACGATCTGGGCCTCGCGCGCAGCCAACTCGAGAGTGGTCCGACCACCGCCGCCGATGAAGAACGGTGGGTGCGGCTGCTGGACGGGCTTCGGGTAGGCGTCGTACTCGGTGATCGTGTAGTGCTCGCCGCTGAACGAGAATGCGCTCGGGCCGAAGCAGCCCTTCAGGACCGCGACGGACTCGGCCAGTCGCGCCTGACGGACCCGGATCGGATCGAACGGGATGCCGACCATCCGGTACTCCGGCGCGTTCCAGCCGGCGCCGATCGCGACATTGAGCCGGCCGTGCGACAGGACGTCGAGCGACGCCATCTCCTGGGCGAGGACGGCCGGGTGGCGGAGGTCGTTGTTGTGGACGAACGCGCTGATCCGCATCCGCTCGGTGAGCGCGGCGACGGTCGCGAGATAGGGCACGGGCGCGAGCTGCGGGACGAGGTGGTCGGGCAGGATGAACGTCGTGACCCCGAGGTCCTCGGCGGCTCGAGCACGCTCGCCAAGCTCGCGGCCGGTCGTGACGTCGAACGCGTCGGCGAGGAACGTGAAGGGCTTCATGGCTGCAAGCGTACCGGCGTCAGTCGCGGCGCTCCTGCCGGATCGGCAGCACGTGCGAGGGCACCCGGCCGTCGGTCACGACCGGCCACGCCGCATCGAACGTTCCCCGGTACCCGAACAGCCGGCCAAAGCGGCGATTGCGAACGTCCACCGTGATCCGGTAGCGGCCGATGGCTTCGTCGAACCACTCGACGACGTCAGCGACGCCACTGACGGCCAGCGGCACCGCGATCCCGAGGGGCCCCAGGTACAGACGCTGGCCGCCCGACACGAGCCGGATCCCGCCGTTCGGCGCAACCGAGACGTCGAGATCCACAGCGAGCTCCTCGCGGCTGCCGAGGTAGTCCACGATCCGGCCGCGCTGCTCGCTGAACACCATCCAGGCGTCGAACCGGCGGCGCCGCCCCGGAAGGTCGAACGTCCGGATCATCGAGATCGTTTCGCGCCCGAAGTCGTCGACGAACGCGTGGTTCTCGATCGTGAACGGGACGTCCCGCCCGGTGTCCGGAAACATGATTGTTCGGCGCGCTCCGAGGGCGAGGAAGGGCGCGGTCCACGGCCCGCCCCGCCAGATCTCCTCCATGTGGCCGCGTCCGACCGAGCCATGGCCGGCGCTGCTGTCGAACCCGAAGCGGGCCTGGATGCACGGATGGAGTCGCTCGAAATCCGCGCCGAGTGCGCGGGCGAAGATCGAGGTCATGATCGAGCCTCCGCTGCGCCGGCGATCCATGGCCGGCGTCGGCAGCGACCGGCCGATGGGATGCCATCGAGGGTCAGCAGGTCGATCGCCGCCAACAGGCCGAGACCGAGGTTGAGGGTGACGGGCGTGAACGCCGCACCGAGGACGGCCGGCGACGTGGCGGCGACGAGGGTGGTCGCGACGACCGAGAAGCCGAGGGCGACGAGGGCGAGACCTGCGCGATGCCAGGTCAGCAGGAGCGCGACGGCCATGACGAGTTCCGCGACACCAAGCCCCATCAGCGCGCGGACGGCGGCGTCGGTCGCGAAGCCCGCGTCGGCCATCATCCGGCGCTCGATCACGTCTGGCCCGAGGAGCTTCGGGACGAGGCCGTGCCAGGCAAAGATCGCGGCGATGCCGACGCGGGCAAGGCCATGGACGAGCGCGAGTCGGGCTGACGTCCCCGGATCGATCCCGCGCTCGAGCCACAGGCGGAGGCGATCGAAGCTCCAGGCCGTCGCCCAGCCGATCAGGGGCCGGAACGCGATCCGGTCGATGAGCCGGCCGAGCGCGCCGAAGCGGGTGTCGTAGTCGTAAATCGTCCGGAACCGGACGCCCTCGGCAGTCGGGCTCAGAAGCCAATATCCGCGGCCCTCGCGGATCAGGGAGAGGCGGTCGCCCGACCAGAAGCGGAGGGCCGAGACGCGGCTGCCGTCGGGCCGATCGCGTTCGGCGATCGTCTCACCCTGGCCCCGGATCGCGATGCCGAACGCGAGTCGCGTCGTGTAGTCGAACCGCTGCGGATCGCCGGCCGCCGGCGGCGCGGCGTACGCGATGCCGGTAAAGCGGAGGTCCCAGCGCTCGTGCTGGACAGGGTCCGCTGCGCGTTGCCACAGGTCATCCGGCCCGCAGGCCAGGTCGGTTTCGACGAAGATCGCCACGGCGCTCGTCCTAACGTGCTATCTACATGTAGCACGTTATGACCGCGCCTCGAGGACGTCAAGCACTCTCGACCCTCGGCGGAGTCGACCCATCGCGGACCCGGGTGCAACATCAGGGCCGACTGACTATTGACCTCGGATCTCGTGCTCAAGTCGCGAGACGCAAGGGTCCCCTAGCGTCATCTCACTCGCGGGCGGCGACGGCCTCATCGATGGCAGCGAGCAGCCGATCGACCATCGCCCAGCGCCGCCGGAGGTTCGTGACCTCGTCGGTCATCGAGTCGCGCTGGGAATCCGTCCCGTAGCCCAGCCCGTGGCGCTGCGAACGGCGCTGGATCTCGCTCAGCTCGGTCGCGCGTGCGGCGAGCAGGGCTCCCCGCAATGCTCGCAAATCCTCGTCGGACTCAATCGGGATCGTCAGCGTCAGGTTCGTCGCGCCGTCGCCCCGATTGGTCACGGCTGGACGACCTTGATCGGCCCGCAGACCAGCATCGTGTTGTCGGGGTCGCCATTCGGGCCGATGAACCCGCCTCCCGAGGAGATCGTGTCGCCGACGTGCGCGACGACTCGGCCGTCCCGATCGACCAGTGCCAGGCGAGCTCCGTCCTGGACGCCGCGGAACCCGTTCGGCCAGAGCACCTTCGAGACCTGGCCGGTGGTGTCCTGGAGAGCGATCGCCCATCGCTCGAACGCGACGACCCGGCCGCCGCCGAGAGCGTCGAGGCAGGCGTCACTCGGTGGCGCAGTCGGCACGGCGATGATCGTCATCTCGGGCGGTTCTGCAGCGCATGCGGCCAGCATTGAGCCAACGATGACGAGGGCCGCGAGCCTGCGACGGGCGGCGCCTGGGCCGTGGCTGCCGCGCTCAGACGGGCGGGTCATGGGCCAACCTCGCGACGACCGACTGGGTCAGGCCCCATGCTCGCGACGCGTCGCGGGGCAGTCGGATCCGGACCTGGTTGCTGGCGAACGTCACATCCGACGGCTTCACGCCGGGCAGCCCGCCCCCGGCGAGGAGGCGCATCGCCGTCGCCCGCGACAGCCCCTCGCCGAACCGGACGACGAGCTGGCCGTCCTCGCGGGACATCGATACGACGCCGGCGCCTTCTGCGGTCAGGCGCAGCTCGGCGACCTCGACGAGACGGATGACCGGGGCCGGCATCGGCCCGAATCGGTCGGTCAGCTCCTGGCGGAACGCGGCCAGGTCGCGGCCGGTCCGGGCCCGTGCGAGCCGCCGGTAGAGCTCCAGCTTCTGGGCTTCCTCCGGCACGTAGTCATCAGGCAGGTGGGCCTCGACGGGCAGGTCGACGACCGCCTGCGGCCGCGCGACCCGGACCGGGCGATCCTCGCGCCGCGCCTTGCGCTCCTCGACTGCGTCGGCCAGCAGCCGCGAGTAGAGATCGAACCCGACCGCCACCATGTGGCCCGATTGCTCGCCGCCGAGGATGTTGCCGGCACCCCGGATCTCGAGGTCGGCCAGCGCGATCTGGAAGCCGGCACCCAGCTCCGACGCGTTGAAGATCGCCTGGAGCCGCTTCCGAGCCTCCTCGCTCATCCGCTCGCGACGGCGATACAGGAGATAGGCGTAGGCCCGCCGCGACGACCGGCCGACCCGGCCCCGGAGCTGGTAAAGCTGGGCGAGGCCGAGGGTGTCGGCCCGGTCGATGACGATCGTGTTGGCGTTCGGGATGTCGAGCCCGGACTCGATGATCGTTGTGCAGACGAGGACGTCCGCGGCGCCCGATGCGAACGTGATCATCACGCTTTCGAGGTGGCCCTCGGGCATCTGGCCGTGGCCGACCACGAACCGGGCGTCGGGCAGCATTCGCCGGAGCTGCTCGGTCTGGGCCTCGATCGTCTCGACCCGGTTGTGGACGAAGAACACCTGGCCGCCGCGGTCGAGCTCGCGCAGGATCGCGTCGCGGACGAGCCCGGCCGACGCCTCGGCAACGCGGGTCTGGATCGGCAGGCGGTCCTCCGGGGGCGTCTCGATGACCGACATGTCGCGGACGCCGGCGAGGGCCAGGTTCAGGGTCCGCGGGATGGGCGTCGCGGACAGCGTCAGGACGTCCACTTCCCGGCGGAGCTGCTTCAGCCGCTCCTTGGCAGCAACCCCGAAGCGCTGCTCCTCGTCGACGACGACGAGGCCGAGGTCTCGGAACTTCACGTCCTTCGACAGCAGCCGGTGGGTCCCGATCACGAGATCGACCGAGCCGTCAGCCAGGCCGGCCAGGGTGGTCGCCTGCTCGCGGGCCGCCACGAACCGTGACAGGAGCCGGACCGTCAGCGGGAAGGCGGCGAAGCGCTGGCTGAACGTCTGGTGGTGCTGCGCGGCGAGGACCGTCGTCGGGACGAGGACCGCGACCTGCTTGCCGTCCTGGATCGCCTTGAACGCCGCCCTCAGGGCGACCTCGGTCTTGCCGTAGCCGACGTCGCCGACCACGAGCCGGTCCATCGGCCTGCCGGCCTCCATGTCGGCCTTGACCTCGACGACAGCCTGGAGCTGATCGGGCGTCTCCTCGTAGGGGAAGCTCGCCTCCATCTCCTGCTGCCACGGCGTGTCGGAGCTGAAGCCGTGGCCCGGGGCGTTGGCTCGGGCGGCGTACAGGTTCAGGAGCTCCTCGGCGAGGTCCGCGACCGCCCTCCGGACGCGCTGCTTCGTCCGCAGCCACTCCGTGCCGCCGAGCTTGGACAGCTGCGGATGCTCGGCGCCCGAGTAGCGCGAGATCCGGGTGATCTGCTCGACCGGGACGAAGATCTTGTCCGCCCCCGCGAAGCTCAGCTCGAGATAATCGCGATCCTCGCCCTCGGCCTTGTTGCCGCGCCGGAGCATCTGCTCGTAGCGGGCAACGCCGTGATCGATGTGGACGACGAGGTCGCCGGCGACGAGCCGCTCGAGGATGTCGCGCGGGACGACCCGCCGCATCGCCTTCGGGCGGCGGACGCGGACAGAGCCGAACAGCTCGCGATCCGTTACGAAGGCGAGGCCGTCGGGGCCACCCGCGAACCCGCCGTTCAGGCTCCGCTCGACGACCGTGATCCCGCCCGGCGGCGGGGCGTCGGGGGCATGGACGACGCCCACCGGATGACCGGCCTCCTCGAGCAGCTCGGCGAGGCGTGGGGCCTGGTCGCTGGCGAGGACGATCCGGGCGCCGTCGGCCTGCCAGCGTTCGACCGCCTGGGCAATCGCAGACGCGCGACCCGGCGGCAGCTGCGGCTCCCGCCAGCCGAACGGGTCGCCCGAGCTCAGGCCACGCGCGGCCAGAGCGGCCTCGGCGGGCAGCTCCGACTCCCAGGTCAGCTCGAGTGTCCGGCTGGCGACGAGCCGCCGCTTCCAGTCGCGCGGCTCCAGGTACGTCGACGGCCACTCCTTCGGCAGCTCGCCGCCGTCGATCAGCTCGGCGCGCCGCTCGGCCGCCTGGCGCCAGAGGAACTCGGCGGCCTCGGCGATCTCGCCGGGCTCGTCGAGGACGAGGAGGATCGACGGGTCGAGATGGTCGAATGCTGTCGACGGCGCCAGGTGGGCGGCCCAGACCTCCGCCGCGTCGCCGACGGTCAGGGCTCGCGTGGTGCCGTCGACGGCGTGGCTGGCCGGAGGTTCGGTGGCGAGTGGCCCGTCCGACGCCGCGTCGCCCTCGAACCGGGCGAGGTCGGCGGCGAGCCGTTCCGGGAGCCTGGTCGCGGCGGAGCGACCGAGCCGGGCGCGAAGGGCGGCCACTCCCTCGTGGGGCGCGAGGAACTCGGACGCGGGCAGCAGGATCGCCTCCGCGAGCGGCCCGACGGTGCGCTGATCGGTCGGGTCGAAGGCGCGAAGGGAGTCGATCTCGTCGCCGAAGAACTCGATCCGGACCGGCAGCGGGGCCGACGGCGGGAAGACGTCGACGATCCCGCCGCGCCTTGCGAATTCGCCCCGGCCGGCGACCTCGACGGCGGGCGAGTAGCCGAGGACCAGGAGCTCGCGCAGGAGCGCCTCCGGCCGGAGCCGGCCGCCGATCCGGAGCCGGCGCGGCTCGGCCGGCAGGTCGTCCGGAGCGATCGTGTGCTGGATCAGGGCCTGGACGCTCGCCACCAGGACCCGAGCCTGCCCGCTCCGCCAAGCCGACAGGGCGGCGACCCGGGCAGCTGTCTCGTCGGCCACGAGCTCGCTCCGCTCGTAGGCCAGTGACGACCGCGGCTCGAGGACGGCGACGGCCGCGGGGTCGCCGAGCCAGGCGGTCAGCTCCTCGGCGACGCGGTCGCCGATCTCGGCATCGCGGGCGATCCAGGTCAGGCGCTCGCCCTCGGCCAGCGCGAGGGTCGCGGCGAGGAACGTCTTCGCACCGTGCGGCACGGTGTTCAGGCCGACATGGCGGGCGGGGCGTCGCGGCGCCGCCGACCCGTTCGTTTGCTCGATCGACACGGTCGGTGAGCCGAGACGCTCGCGCAGGTTGGTGAACGAGCCTGTCGCGGCGAGGAGC
>JACCVQ010000251.1 GCA_013698095.1 Chloroflexota bacterium | reverse complement strand
GACCCGATCCTCAACGTCGCTCGAAGCGGCGGCCTGCAAGGACGCAGTCCTCGGGTGGGAATTCAGCCCTGCTGGAGCGGATTGCAGGTTCAGGGCACCGCTAGTTCCCCGCCTAGCACGGCCCGCGGAGTCTAGCAGGGATGCCGTCACCAACCGATGGACCGGACCCTCAATGGGAAGTGGTTCGCTCGCGCTCTCGGGCTTCGCCGCGAGGCCGAGCTCCGCGAGGCCATCGCCCCGAGGAATGGCGGAGAGGGCGGGATTCGAACCCGCGACGGGTTGCCCCGAACCGCATTTCCAGTGCGGCGCCATAGTCCACTAGGCGACCTCTCCCCCGAGAGAATAGAAGCCGACCGGCATGGCGCCGGCCGGCTGGTCGATGAATCCTTGGCGGAGAGGGCGGGATTCGAACCCGCGGTGCTTTCGCACACCGCTTTTCGAGAGCGGCACCATCAACCACTCGGACACCTCTCCGCGGCAGAGGATAGCAAAGGTCGCTCCGGCGGCCGAGAGGACGATGGTCCCAGGCGCGCCCGAAGCGTGCCCGCGCGGCGGGTCAGGCGATCGCCGGGACGCCGGCGAGGAGCTCCTCGGCCTCGTCGCGACGGATGCCGCTGACGACCCGGATCCGGCGCTGGAGATCGGGGTGCTGGGCGAGTTGGATGACGCTGCCGGCCGCACCTTCGGTTGCGTTCGGCATCGCGAAGACGAGGGCCGCCACGTCGCTCTCGAGGAGCGCCCCGATGCACATTACGCACGGTTCGACGGTCGTGAAGATCGTGGCATCGGCAAGTCGCTCACGGCCGAGCTTGCGCGCCGTCTCGCGCAGGGCGACGACCACCGCGTGGGCCGTCGGGTCGTTCGATTCGATGACCCGATCGTGGGCCCGGACGACCATTGCCTCGTCCACGACCGCCACGGCGGCGTTCGGGCGCTCGCCCGCCGCGATCGCGTTGCGCGCCTCGGCCAGGGCCTCGCCCATGAACAGCTCGTAATTCATGCCTTCGACTATAGGCGCGTCGGGGTGCCGGCGCGTCGCACCCGTCGATACCGATCCGCAACCGTTGTGGCGTTCGTCGCCCGGAGTACGATCCGGAACGATGACAACACGACGCAGGATCGGAATCCTGACCGGCGGCGGTGACGTTCCTGGTCTCAACTCGGTGATCAAGTCGGTCGTCTACCGGGCGACCGAGCTCGGCGACGAGGTGATCGGCATTCGGCGCGGCTGGGAGGGCCTGACGCACCTTCAATTCAATCCCGACGCGGACCCTCACTACGTCGTGGGGCTGAATCGGACGAACACCCGGACGATCGATCGGACCGGCGGGACCTGGCTCCACACCTCGCGGACGAACCCCAAGAAGATGAAACTGTCGGCGGTGCCGGCGTGGATCGAACCCGAGAAGGTCGCGGCCTGGACGACCGACGATGGCGTCATCGACCTGACACAGCTCGTCCTCGACAATATCGCCCGGCTCGGGCTGGATGTGCTCGTCACGATCGGCGGCGACGACACGCTGAGCTTCTCGCGCGTCCTGTTCGACGAAGGCGTCTCGCTCGTCGCCATCCCGAAGACGATGGACAACGACGTTGCCGGGACCGAGTACTGCATCGGCTTCTCGACGGCGATCACGCGGGCCAAGGAGCTGATCAACCGCCAACGGACCACGCTCGGCTCGCACGAGCGGATCGGGGTGTTCCGGATCTTTGGCCGCGATGCCGGCTTCTCGGCGCTGTACACCGCCTACGTGACGTCGGCTCGGTGCGTCATCCCGGAGGCACCGTACGACCTGGATCGGCTGGCGGAGGTCGTCGCCGCCGATCGCGAGGCGAACCCGTCGCGCTACGCGGTGGTCGTGACCGCGGAGGGCGCGATCTGGAAGGGAGCGCACATGCAGGATGTCGGCGAGGCCGACATGTTCGGACACCGCCACAAAGCCAACGTGGGTGAGGCGCTCGCGACCGAACTCAGGGCCCGGACGGGGATCGAGTCGGTCGCGTCGGAACTGACATACGACCTCCGGTCCGGCGAACCGGACGCCCTCGACGCGATGGTGGCGACGACCTACGCCAACATCGCCATGGACCTCCTCCGCGACGGCGTGACCGGCCGGATGATGGCGATCCGCGACGGCAAGTACGCCCACACGGAGCTGCCGGCGGCGGGCACGAAGGCGCGCCGCGTCGAGGTTCCGGACATGTACAACGAAGAACGATTCCGGCCGCGCTACGAGGGCAAGCTTGGGGACCCGATGCTGCTCGTCGGCGTCGGCGGCGGGGTGGCCGCGGGAGTCTGACTCGCTGGCGACATGTGCCCGCGGCCTGGGCTGGCCAGTCAGCCGGTCAACCGGGCAGGCCGGACCTGCTGCGGATCACCCGGGCCAGGGCAGACATGTCGTCCTCAGCATGACCGTCCGAGATAAGGTCGTCCTCGAAACCGGCGGTCAGGGTCGCGACCGGCAGCTCGGCGTCCATCTCGCGGGCGAGGTCGAGGGCGATCCCGAGGTCTTTCCGGTGGAGCGCGACCTTGAAGCCGAGCGGATAGTCGTTGTCCAGCATCCGGCCGCTGCGGTTCGCGAGGACCCAGCTCTGGGCCGCCCCTCCGCCGAGCGCTCCGACGACCTGCTCGACATCGAGGCCGGCCTTCAAGGCGAGGACGATCCCCTCCGCCACGCCGAGATAGGCGCCGGCAAGGATCACCTGGTTGACCGCCTTGACCGCCTGGCCGGAACCGCTCGGTCCGACATGCGTGATCGTCTTGCCCATCGCTTCGAGGATCGGCCGGGCGCGCTCGACCGGCGCCTTCTCGCCACCGCAGAAGATCGTGAGGGTCGCCTTCTGGGCACCTTCGCTTCCACCCGAGACCGGCGCGTCGACCAGGTCGACCCCGACTGTGGCAAGGCGGGCCGCGAAGTCACGAGTTGCCGAGGGCGAGATCGTCGAGCAGTCGATGACGAGCTGGCCAGGGCGGGCGCCGGCCGCGACCCCGTCGGGCCCGAAGAGGACGGCGTCGACGTCGGGCGTGTCCGACACGCAGATCACGATGATGTCGGTCGCCCGGGCGACGGCGGATGGTGTCGCTGCCATCGTGACGCCGAGGCCCTCGAGGTCGGGCTGTGGCCGAGGCGTGCGGTTCCACGCCGTGACGGGGAAACCGGCTCGGGCCAGGTTCGCGGCCATCGCCGCCCCCATCGTCCCGAGGCCCAGAAATCCGACTGCCTGGTCGCTCATTGCCGCTCCCGCTGACTGGTACGCTCGCGAGGGACATCATGCATCGAGCGGAGCGACCGATGCCGATCGACGAACAGGAGCTCATCGACCTCCAGAACGACTGGATGGATGCGTGGCAACGCCAGGACCGCGCCCGCCTGGAGGTTATCCTCGCACCGGAGTTCACCCTGACGAGCGCCCGCACGGACCAGCTCGTGGACCGGGCCGAGTGGCTGCGCCTGCTCGACGCTGTCAAGGCCGAGTCGTTCGCCTACTCGGAATTCCGGATCGATGTCTTCGGCGACGCGGCCGTGGTTCGGTCGCGCCTGACCCAGGTCGCCACGGTCGGTGACCAGCGCTGGGACGCGACGTTTGCGTTGACCGACGTCTGGATCCGGCGCCATGGGCGTTGGCAAGTCGTCGCCCGTCACTCCAGCAACCCTCCGAGCCAGGCCTTCACCGACTGAGGAGAGCCCCGTGCCGCTGATCGCCTCGCTCGCCGCCCTGGTCGCGGCCGGGTTCCACATCCTGTTCTTCATCCTCGAGAGCGTCACGTTCAGCCAGCCCAGCGTGGCGGCGCGATTCGGACTCTCCACCCCCGAGCAGATTGCGGCCGTCCGACCGATGGCCTTCAACCAGGGCTTCTACAACCTGTTCCTCGCGCTCGGCGTGGTCGGCGGGCTCGCGCTGATCGCGGCGAACTCGGTCGAGGCGGGCCGGGCGATCGCCCTGTTCGCCTGCGCGTGCATGGTCGGAGCGGGGGTGGTGCTGTTGTCGACCAACCGGCGATTCGCCCGGTCGGCAGCGATCCAGGCCCTGCCACCACTGGTCGCGATCGTGGCCACCCTGGTCCTGAAGTAGCAGGACAGCACGCGACCCCCGGTGACGACCGAGGGTCGGAGTTGGATGCGGTGATGGCGCGCCCGGCGGGACTCGAACCCACGACCTTCAGGTCCGCAACCTGACGCTCTATCCACTGAGCTACGGGCGCAATTCGTTGGCCGCGGACGCCGCCGAGCGTCATCCTGGACCGTCGAGAAGCAACTGGCGGAGAGGGAGGGATTCGAACCCTCGGAGCAGGTTACCCCACTCAACGGTTTAGCAAACCGTCGCACTAGGCCTCTATGCGACCTCTCCGTTGCGCGGCGGCCGGAATCCTACCACGGGCCCTGACGAGCGCGACCAAGACGAAGTCTGTTACGGTGCCGTGCCGTCCGACGCCAAGGAGCTCCGTTGACCGACCCCGTGACCGATCCGGCCGACGCCCCCATCGAGCGCCGCGAGCCGATGACCGCGGATCAGATCCAGGCGATGAGCGTCGGCGTCGTCGAGCCGCTGACGGGGCCGATCACCTTCGTCGAGGCCGACCCCGCGTGGCCTCAGCTGTTCGGGCGCGAGGAGGCACGGATCCGGGCGACGCTCGGCGATCGCGTCCTGACCCTCGAGCACACAGGTTCCACGTCCGTGCCCGGCCTGGCCGCGAAGCCGGTCATCGACATCACGATGACAGTCGTGGATGTCACCGCCGAGCCGGCGTTCGTCCCGGACCTGGAGGCCGCCGGCTATCGACTCGCCATCCGCGAGAACGAGCCCGAGTGGTATGACCATCGGGTGTTCAAGGGCCCCGACACGAACGTCAACCTCCACGTCTTCTCCGACGGCTGCGTCGAGCTCGAGCGGATGGTCGGCTTCCGCGACTGGCTCCGGACGCACGACGACGACCGCGCCCTGTACGAGGCAACGAAGCGGGAGCTCCTCAGGCAGGACTGGAGGTTCGTCCAGAACTATGCCGACGCCAAGACCGCGGTCGTCGAGGCGATCATGGCCCGTGCCGGCCTGCCCGGCGGCCGACCGTGAGGCTCGGGAACGGCGCCGAATGCGACTCGCGTTGACACGTCGCCCGACGGGCCGTACCGTCCGATGCACGCAGATGAACGACCTCTTCTACTTTCGACGCCCGGCATGACCGACCCCGGAGCCTAGGCCCGGGATCGCGGGTCGTGCCGGGTGAAAGCAGAGGTGCGGACCTCTGCTTTTTTGTTTGACCAGAGAGGAAGCCAGCGGATGTTCGTGGTGATGGCTCGAACGGCGAGCGAGGCCGAGATCCTGGGGGTGAAGAGCGCCATCCTCGGCGAGGGGCTGACGCCGTACGACCACGCCGGCGCGGAGCGGATCGTGATCGCCGTGATCGGCGAGATCGGCTCGCGCAAGGCTGCCCTGATGAGCCGCCTCGGCGGGCTCGGCGGGGTCGAGACCGTGACGCCGATCAGCCGCCCGTTCAAGCTGACCTCGCGCGAGTTCCAGCCCGAGAACACGGTCATTCGAGTGCTCGATGCCGTGATCGGTGATGGCGGCCTGACGATGATGGCCGGGCCGTGTTCGGTTGAGAGCCGCGAGCAGCTGTTCGAGACGGCCGACGCCGTCAAGGACGCCGGGGCCACGATCCTGCGCGGTGGGGCCTTCAAGCCGCGGACGAGCCCGTACAGCTTCCAGGGCCTGGGCGTGGAGGCACTGCGCTATCTCGCCGAGGCTCGCGACCGGACCGGCCTGCCGGTGATCACCGAGGTCATGGAGCCGAGCCAGGTCGACATCGTGGCCGAGTACGCCGACATCCTCCAGATCGGCACCCGGAACATGCAGAACTACTCGCTCCTGACCGCGGTCGGGCGCGTCGCCCGGCCCGTGATGCTGAAGCGCGGCTACGGGGCGACCGTCGAAGAGTGGCTGATGGCCGCCGAGTACATCGTCAGCTCCGGCAACCCCAACGTGATCCTGTGCGAGCGCGGGATCCGGACGTTCGAGACATACACCCGGAATACGATGGACCTCGCTGCGGTGCCCCTCGTCCACCACCTCAGCCACCTGCCGGTGATCGTCGATCCGAGCCACGCCACCGGCAAGCGCTGGCTGGTCGCGCCGCTTGCCGTCGGCGGCGTCGCCGTCGGGGCCGACGGGGTCATGGTCGAGGTCCATCCCGACCCCGACGCTGCCCTGTCCGACGCCGAGCAGCAGCTGACCCTCGACCAGTTCCGGGCGATGATGGCCCAGCTGATCCCGGTCCACGAGCACGTCCGCTCGATGTACGCGGTGCCGATCGATCCCGGCGCTGTCCTGGCTGGGTCCGCTGGGCTCGCGAAGCACTGACCGGCGGACCGAGGAACCGATGACGACCCTGTCGACCGAGGCTGCCGTCGTCGCGCCGGCCGAGCGGCTGCGAGGCGAGCTGGTCGTGCCCGGCGACAAGTCGATCAGTCACCGCGCCTTGATGTTCGCGACGCTCGCTGCCGGTGAGAGCCGGATCAGTGGCGCCGGCGACGGAGATGACGTTCGATCGACCGCGGCTGTCTGTCGGGAACTCGGGGCGAATGTCGAGCGGGTCGGGGCGGACGACGACGAGATCGCCGGTCGGGCCCATCCGACGTCAGCCACGGTCGATTACCGGGTCGTCTCGCCCGGCGTCGACGGTCTCGCCCAGCCCGCGGTCGACCTCGACTGCGGCAACTCCGGGACGAGCCTGCGGCTGTTCGCCGGGATCCTCGCAGGGCTGCCGTTTCGGACCGTCCTCGACGGCGACGATTCATTGCGACGGCGACCGGTCGCTCGTATCATCGAACCGCTACGCGCGATGGGCGCGACGCTTCACGCCCGCTCCGACGATTCCCTTCCGCCCTTGACCGTGTTCGGTCGTTCGCCGCTTCGTGCGGTCGACCGCTGGACCCCGGTCCCGAGCGCCCAGGTGAAGTCGGCGATCCTGTTGGCGGCGCTGCGAGCGGATGGCCGGACGACGGTCCGCGAGTCGGTCGCCACACGCGACCACACCGAGCGGATGCTGCGGGCCCGAGGGATCGCGGTCCGGACGGAGCAGCTCGGCTCGGACGATGCGGATGGGCGAACCGGCGCTGTTGCGATCAGCGTGGAGGGAGGGCGAACGATGACGACGATCGACGAGCGCGTTCCCGGCGACGTGTCCGGTGCGGCGTTCTGGCTCGTCGCCGCCGCGATCCATCCCGATTCCGACCTCCTCCTGCGCAACGTCGGGGTCAACCCGACCCGCCGGGCGGTCATCGACATCCTCCGGTCGATGGGCGCCGACATCGAGGAGCGGCCGACTGGCGGTCCCGAGCCCGACGCCACGGACCCCGGCGTCGGCGAGCCGATCGCCGACCTCCGCGTCCGCTCGTCGGAGCTGCGCGCCGTCGACCTCGGGCCCGCTGACGTTTCTGCGGCGATCGATGAGATCCCGATCCTGTGCCTCGCGGCGGCCCACGCTCGTGGAACGACCACGATCCGCGGCGCCGGCGAGCTCCGCCACAAGGAGTCCGACCGCATCGCCGGCACGACCGACGGCCTGCGCGCCCTCGGCGCCGACATTGCCGCCGACGGCGATGACCTCCGGATCACCGGTGGCCACCCGCTCGTCGGAACCACCGTCGACTCGCTCGACGATCATCGGCTGGCGATGACGTTCGCGATCGCCGGACTCAGCGCCAACGGCCAGACGACCGTCCTCCGGCCAAACAGCGCCTCGATCTCCTATCCCGGCTTCTTCGCTGACCTCGGAAGGGTGGGCTCATGACCAAGCGCGTCGTCCTCATCGGCCATCCGGTTGCTCACTCCCTGTCGGGCGCGATGCAGCAGGCCGCCTTCGACGATCAAGGGATCGATGCCGCCTACGAGCTCTGGGACCGGGCGCCGATCGCTTTGCCCGACGCGATCGCCGAGATCCGTGGCAGCGACGACTTCCTCGGGGCGAACGTCACGATCCCCCACAAGGAACGGGTCGTGCCGCTCGTCGATCGCCTGACCGAGGAAGCCCAGGCGACCGGTGCCGTCAACACGATCACGCGCGAGGGCAAGCGCCTCGTCGGCCACAACACCGACGTGCCCGGCTTCAAGGTCGCCCTCGACCACCTCGTCGGTCGCCAGAAGATGCCGCGCGTCGCCGTCGTGCTCGGCGCCGGCGGCGGAGCCCGAGCCGTCGTGTACGGCCTGATCCGCGAAGGCTTCCAGCGGATCGTCGTGTTCAACCGCCATCTCCACAGGGCAGAGGGCCTGGTCAAGCATTTCGGGCGGAGCGCGGCCCACATGGAACTCAAGGCGATGCCCTGGCACGAGTCGATCATCGAGGCCGAGCTGGCGAAGTCGAAGGTGCTCGTCAACGCGACATCCATTGGGCTGACCAGCGACATCTCGCCGATCCCGGCCGACGTCATCGCGCCCGATCTCCTCGTCCTCGACCTGATCTATGCCCGGACGCGTCTGCTGCGCGATTCTGAGGCGGGCGGCTCGACCGTCGCCGACGGCGAGCTGATGCTTCTCCACCAGGGAGCCGCCGCGTTCACGTTGTGGACCGGCCAGCCGGCTCCGACGGACGTGATGCAGAAGGCGTTGTCGAAGGCGCGGGCCGGTGGGGTGCGATCGGCCGAGGGCGAACCGACGGGTGAGCCCGACGTGGCGACGGCGGGGTCGGCGGGGTCGGCCGGCTCGGCCGGCGCCTGACGACCGCTCGCGAGAGCACGACCGCTCGATGGGACGTCTGCGCTGGCTGACCGCTGGAGAATCGCACGGCCGCTCGCTGGCTGTCACGATCGAGGGCGTCCCGGCCGGGCTGTCGCTTGGCGCCGCTGATCTCGCCGACGACCTTGCCCGGCGCCAGCGCGGCTACGGCCGCGGGGCCCGCCAGGCGATCGAGCACGACGCCGCCGACATCGTGAGCGGCGTCCGCCACGGCATGACCATCGGCTCGCCGATCCTCCTCCTGGTCGCCAACCGCGACTGGGAGAACTGGACCCGGGTCATGCAGGTGGAGGGCCTGTCAGACGAGGAAGCCGCCGAGCTTTCCGCGGCCTCGGCCGAGGGCAACAAGCGCTCGACCCCGGTCACCCGCGTCCGGCCCGGCCACGCGGACCTGGCCGGTGCCCTGAAATACGGCTTCGACGATGTCCGGAATGTGCTCGAGCGCGCATCGGCCCGCGAGACAGCGGCCCGGGTCGCGGCCGGCGGCGTCGCCCGCGCGATCCTGCGCGAGCTCGGGGTCGAGGTCTGGTCGTTCACGGCCGAGGTCGGCGGCGTGGCCGTGGACCCGGCTCGGGCGTCGCGCTCGCGGGCGGAGGCGGATGCGTCGCCCCTGCGCTGCCCCGATCCCGAGGCCGAGACCGCGATGATCGCCCGGATCGACGAGGCGCGCTCGAACGGCGACACCGTCGGTGGGGTGTTCGAGGTCGTCGCCCACGGCCTGCCGATCGGACTCGGGTCGTATGTCCATTGGGATCGCCGGCTCGATGCTGCGCTGGCGGCTGCGGTGATGAGCATCAACATCGTGAAGGGCGTCGAGTTCGGGCTCGGGTTCGAACAGACGAAGCGGTTCGGATCGGCCGTCCACGACGTGATCGAGGGTCGCGGCGAAGGCGGCCGCTGGATCCATCGCTCGAACAATGCCGGCGGCCTGACCGGCGGGATCACGAATGGTGAGCCTCTCGTCATCCGCGGCGCAGTGAAGCCGATCTCGACCCTGGCCCGCCCGCTGCCGTCGGCCGACCTGATCAGCGGCGAAGCCGTCGACAAGGCCCACTACGAGCGGTCCGACATCAGCGTCGTGCCGGCGGCCGGGGTCGTCGGCGAGGCGATGGTGATGCTGACCCTGGCCGACGCGATGCTCGACAAGTTCGGTGGCGACACGATCGCCGACACGCACGCCGCCCTCGATCGCTACGTCGAGCGGATCTCGCGGGTGATCCCGGCCCCGGTTGCGGGCGGGCGACGCGCCGGATCGGGGACGGATGGCTCGGCCGCGCCGGCCGCGGCAGTCGGCGCGACGGACGGCGAAGCGGCCGATCCGACCGACGGCGACGGAGCCGGCTCCGGCGGCGACGACTAGGCCGGCCGACCGATGGATGTCGTCCTCGTCGGGCTGCCGGGCAGCGGCAAGAGCGCCGTGGGGCGCCGCCTCGCCCATCGCCATGGCGCCCAGTTCGTCGATCTCGACGACACGATCGAGAAGACGGCCGGCAAGGCGATCGCCGAGATCTTCGCGACCGACGGCGAGGCGGCGTTCCGCGACCTGGAGCGCGAGGCCGTGGCCGGCCTGGGCCCGGCCGATCCCGGGCCGAATATCCGGACCGTCGTCGCGACCGGTGGCGGAGCCGTCGTCGATCCGCGCAACCGCTGGGCGCTGTACCGCGGTCGCGTTGCGGCCTGGCTCGATGTCCGGCCCGAGGTCCTCGCCCAGCGTCTCCGCCGCTCGCCGAACGTCCGGCCGCTGATCGCCGGCCGCGACCCGATGGGCGCGATCCGCGATCTGGCGCGCGACCGCGAACGCTTCTACTCGGCGGCCCATCGGCAGAACGGCGTCGCTGAGCTCGCGACGATCGTGGAACGGATCGACGAGCTCGTCGGCCGCCTCGCGCGCCAGCCCGAGCCAGCCGTCCTCCTGCGCGGTCACTCGCTTGGCGGCGACGTGGTCATCGGCGAAGGAATCGCCGCGACCGCGATCGCGGACGCGCTCCGCGGCCTCCGCGCCCGGCGCGCGATCCTCGTCTCGGAACCGGGCTCCTGGGCAGCAACCGGCGAGGCCATCGCGGCCGCGCTTGCCGATGACGGCTGGCCGGTCGAGCGGATCCTCCTGCCCCAGGGCGAGAGCGCCAAGCGGCTGGCGGTCATCGAGGATGCCGCCGGCCAGCTCGCCCGGCTGCGCACGGAGCGCGGCGAACCGCTCATCGCGATCGGCGGCGGGGCGCTGGGGGATGCGGCGGGGTTCCTCGCCGCGAGCTGGTTGCGCGGCGTGCCGTTCATCCAGGTCCCGACAACGCTCGTCGCCCAGATCGACTCGTCGATCGGGGGCAAGACAGGAGTGGATCTCGCGGAGGGCAAGAACCTCGTCGGAGCGTTCCATCCGCCGGCCGCCGTCGTGATCGACGTGGCCCTTCTCGGGAGCTTGCCCGAGCGCCAGCGCCGGGCTGCCCTGGGGGAGGCGGTGAAGATGGCCGCCCTCGGCGATGATGCTCTGTTCGCCCTGCTCGAGGCCGAGGGCGAGGCGATTGTTCGCGGTGACGCGACAGCCTTCGAGTCCGGCGCCGTGGCCGAACTAGTGGAGCGAGCGGCCTGGGCGAAGGTCGTGGTCGTCGATGGCGACGAGAAGGAGCAGGGCTTGGCCGACGGCCGGATCGCACTGAACCTGGGGCACTCCCTGGGCCACGCGGTCGAGGCGGCCGGCGGGTTCGGCGACCTGCTCCACGGCGAGGCGGTCGCTCACGGGCTGCGGGCGGCGGTCCGGATCGGGCGGGAGCTGGGGGTCACGCCGGACGATCGGGCAGCGCGGATCGAGCGGCTGCTGACCGAGCTGGGCCTCGCGACCGAGCGCCTCCCCTATCCGCTCGAGACGGTGCTCGGCGCGCTGGCGGCCGACAAGAAGCACGCCGATGGAGTCCTCCGCTGGGTTCTCCCGACCGCCCACGGATCGGTCATCCGATCGGATGTCCCTGTCGACGTCGTCGAACGGGCGGCGGCATCACTGCTGGTCGCGCCGGGTTCGGCGGTGACACCATGACCCGGGTCCTCGTCCTGGAAGGCCCGAACCTGAACCTCCTCGGCTCCCGCGAGCCCGAGATTTATGGCCACGACACCCTCGACGACATCCATGCCGGGATCTCGGCGCGGGCCGCCGGGCTGGGCCTCGACGTCGACTTCTTCCAGTCGAACCACGAGGGCGCCCTGATCGATCGGCTCCATCAGCGCGATTTCGACGTCGCGATCGTCAACGCCGGCGGCCTGACCCACACGTCGGTGTCGTTGCGCGACGCGCTGCTCGGCGTCGAGCGGCCGTTCTGGGAGGTTCACCTGTCGGATCCCTCGACGCGGGAGCCGTTCCGGGCGGTCAATTTCCTGCACGATGTGGCGGTCGAATCGATCGTCGGTCAGGGCAAGCACGGGTATCTGCTGGCGCTCGAGGCGATCGCCGTCTGGTCTGGCGACGAGGCCGGCGGTGGCTGAGCGGCGGCGTCCCGGTGGCGGCGCCGAGGAGCCGCCCGAGCTTCGCCGCCTCCGGCGCCGGATCGACGTCCTCGATCGGCGGATCGTCCGGCTGCTGAACGAGCGAGCGGAGCTGGCGCGGGCGGCCGGGCGCGCGAAGGACGAGGCCGGCCGGCGCGCGATCCGTGACCGGGAGCGCGAACGCGAGGTCCTGTTGCGAGTCTCGATGGCGAACGACGGTCCGACACCGCAGGCCGACCTGGTGGCGATCTTCAAGCGGCTGTTCGCGGTTGCCCGTGGACTGGAGCGGGCCGATCGGACGCGGGCGCGCCGGGGACAGCCATTCGGTGGGGCGCCGGAGTCAGGCGAGGACTGACGAACGCATCAGGCGCATCCGATCCCGGGATTGGTTGAGCGCGGCCCCCAGCGCTCGGTGCGGCTCGGGCTGACGACATACGCGTCCCCGCCGGGTTCCAGCCACAGCTCCTGGTCGCCGGAGCGGTAGCCGCTGTTCACGGCGCGGGACGGCAGCTCGGCACGCAGGTCGAACTCCGTCGGTGATCGGTTCAATCGTCGCGTTGACGCTGCGCCGCCGGGCGGTGACGAAGATCGCCCATTCGGCCGGCTCGGACTTGTCCTCGATCTCCCAGGCATGATCGAGGGCGTGCCACGCGATCCGGTGGGCAGCGTAACGGGCCGGCCAGCGCTTGCCAGCCAACGGTTTGCCGTCGCGGGCGGCCCGGATGACGTCCAGCATCGCCGCCCGCATCGTCCGAATCGCCGCGTGATCGTCCGGCGCAAACTCCGAGACCTTGATCCCGATCTCGCCGGCGTAGGCGCGGTCCGCCTCCATCACGTGCGCGACCACCTTGGACGTGTTCCGACCGCCGCCGCGCGGTCCCTTGCGGAGCTCCTCGGGCGCCGCGGCCGCGACGCCGTCGAACAGCGTCCACGCCGCCTCCACGAGGCCCGCGACCCGGTTCGCGTCCGCGGCGTCGGTCGGGCGGGCGTCGTGATCGGTCGGGTGGCTCGGGACACCGAACTCTGTCCCGCCCTTCCCCTCTTGTCGCTCGACGACCTCCAGGTCCTCGACGGCGACGTCCGCGGCGAAGCGACGATTCTCGGCCTCGGCAACCGGTGCGTAGCGTGGTGCATACGCCGCCAGCGCCTCAAGGGCCAACTCCTCCGTCTTCCCGGAGCGGCTCCAGCCGGGCCAATCCGCGGCCGACGCAAATGTCTTCTTCGCGGCGTGCTCGATCGTCACGATGATGGGCTTCGTCATGCCGACCAGAGTGCCACGCGACGGCGCCGGGACGGGTCAGGTATTGCGGGGGTCGCGAGGGTCAGGCCGTCGGATCGATCGTTCTGAGGCCTTGAACCGACTGAAATCGCGGTCGGCGGTGGCAAGGATCGCTCCGTGCTCGCGGACCAGCGTGGCGAGGTGAGCGTCCATCAGGAGTGCTAATCGCGCGATGCACTGCCGATTGCGTCGATCAGATTTGCGAGGATCCTCGCGTTGCGACGGCGAGCTCGCGGACGAGCCGTTCCATCCGGTCGACCTCCGTCCCGTCGTCGCCCAGGGCGTCGACGAGCGCGCTCGCGACGATGACCCCAGCCGCGCCGGCCTTCGCGATCGCCCGGACGTGGGCCGGCTGGCTGACCCCGAATCCGACCGCGACGGGTACGGGCGAGGCGGCCCTGACCTGGCGGACGAGCTTCCCGACCGACGGCGGAAGCGTCGCTCGGGCGCCAGTCACCCCGACAAGCGACACGCAGTAGAGGAAGCCACCGCTCCGTTCGGCCACGGCGGCCCGCCGAGCGGGCGAGGTCGTCGGCGCGACCAGGTAGACGACGGCGAGGTCGCACTCGCGGGCGACGGCCTCGAACGGCGCTCCTTCGTCGGGTGTCAGGTCGGCCACGATGACGCCGGCGGCGCCGGCCTGCGCCAGGCGCTCGGCGGCGGCGCGGCCATCCCCACCGCCCAGGAACTGGTTGGCATAGCCCATCGGGACGATCGGGGTCGCCGGTCGCGCGGACGCGATCCGCTCGATCAGGCGGAGGCTGCCCTCGAGCGTGGCGCCATTGCCGAGCGCGACCTGCGACGCGCGCTGGAGCGTGGCCCCGTCAGCGAGCGGGTCCGAATACGGCAGGCCGACTTCGAGGAGGTCCGCCCCGCCGTCGATCGCGGCCAGGGCGATCCGCAGGCTCGTGGCCGCGTCCGGGTAGCCGGCGACGACGTAGGGAATCAGGGCGACCCGGCCATCCGCGCCCGCCGCGGCGAACGCGGCAGCGATCCGGCGGGCGCCGGCGGTGTCGTTCGTTCCCGTGAGGGCCGCGGCGTTCTGGCCCGGGCCGTCCGGAGCCGCGACGGGGCTCACGTCCCGTGCTCCTCGATCCAACGGCCGAACTGGGCAAGATCCTTGTCGCCGCGCCCCGACAGCCCGACGAGGACGATCGCCTCCTCCGGCCAACGGCCGCCGACCAGCAGCCGCGGCAGGACCGCCAGGGCGTGGGCCGATTCGAGCGCCGGCAGGATGCCTTCGGCCCGCGACAGCCAGCGCATCGACTCGAACGCCTCGTCGTCGGTGGCCGCCTCGACCTCGAGCCGGCCGGACCCGGCGAGGGCGGCGATCTGCGGCCCGACACCGGGGTAGTCGAGACCGGCTGACGCCGAGTGCGCCTCGGTCACCTGGCCGTCGCCGTCCTGGAGCATCATCGAGCGCGAGCCGTGGAGGATGCCGGGGGTGCCGCCGGCAAGGGCCGCGGCATGCTTCCCGGACGCGATCCCCTCCCCCGCCGCCTCGGCGACGGCGAGCCGGACCTGTGGCTCGCCGATGAACCGGTCGAGCAGGCCGATCGCGTTCGAACCGCCGCCGACACAGGCCAGGGCCAGGTCCGGCAGCCGGCCCTCCACGTCGAACACCTGGGCCGCCGACTCGTCGCCGATCCGGCGCTGGAGGTCGCGCACGATCGTGGGGTACGGGTGGGGACCCATCGCCGAGCCGAGGACGTAGTGGGTCGTCGCGACGTTCGTGACCCAGTCGCGCATCGCGTCATTGACCGCGTCCTTGAGCGTTGCCGTGCCGGACGTGACCGGCCGGACTTCCGCCCCGAGGGCCCGCATCCGGAGCACGTTCGGCTGCTGCCGCTCGATGTCGACCGCGCCCATGAACACGACGCACGGCAGCCCGAGCAGGGCACACGCGGTCGCGGTCGCCACGCCGTGCTGCCCGGCGCCGGTCTCGGCGATCACCCGATCCTTGCCGAGCCGCCGGGTCAGGAGCGCTTGGCCGAGGGCGTTGCTGATCTTGTGGGCGCCGGTGTGGGCAAGGTCCTCGCGTTTCAGGTACAGCCGCAGCCGGCGCGGCAGGCGGGCAGTCGGGTCGAGGGCGACGGCTCGCTCGAGCGCTTCGTAGGCGAGCCGATCGGCCCGGTACAGGGCCGTCGGGCGGCCGGCATAGGTCGCGAGGAGCACGCGCAGCTCGGACCAGAACACGGGATCGTGGCGGATGGCCGCGTACGCCGCTTCCAGCTGCTCGAGGGCGGCCATGAGCGTCTCGGGCACGTAGCGGCCGCCGAACTCGCGCTCGATCCCCCAGCGACCCGCGTCATCGGCGGTCAGGAGGCCCGCGGCGACCGGTGTCGGGCGGGCCGACAGGTTCGGGCGGTCGAGGCGGGCCGCCCGGGCCCGCTTGATGTAGAGCGCGACGCGGAGCGGGTCCTTCGTCGGGCGCTGCCCGGCAACCCTCGGCCGCTCGGTACCGGACGCGCTGTCGACGCCGATCGCCGGGATCTCGCGCAGGGCGCCCGCGACATTCGCCGGATCGAGCCCGCCGGCAAGGATGACCGGTATCTCGCGGGCGACCACCCGGGCGAGCTCGGTCGCGATCCTCGTTCCGGTCCCGCCCGGGTGAGGGCCACCGGCCGCATCGAGCAGGATCCGCTCGACGCCGGCGTCGCGGTAGCTGATGGCTCGGCCGACGATCGCTGCGGGTTCGTCGTCGCTGGACACGCGCAGCGCCTTCCAGGCCGGCCGGCCCGCATCCGCGACGTCCTCGACGGACTCGTCGCCGGAGAACTGGACGGCGTCGGGATCGAGGGCGGCGACGATCTCCGCGACCCGCCGCCGACCCGCATCGGCCGTGATCGCGACGATCCTGGGTGGGCTTGCCGCGAGCGAGCGGGCGACGCGGGCAAGGGCGACAGCCTCGGCGAGCTCGAGAGCGCGCGGGGTGCCCGGGACCAGGTTCAACCCGATCGCATCGGCGCCGGCCCGGATCGCGGCCAGGATGCCCTCGGCGTCGGTGATGCCGCAGACCTTGACGATCGACACCGTCGCCGCGCGGTTGGCGGGATCGGTCGGCGGCCGCCCGGCTGACACGAACGTCCGGGCGGCGGCCTCGGGATCGCCCGAGCGGACGAGGGCCTCGCCGACGAGGGCGGCATCAAAGCCGACGGCGCGCCAGGCGGCAACCGTGGCGGCGTCGCGGACGCCGGACTCGGCGACGACGAGCCGCTCGTCCGGCACGAGCTCCCGGAGCCGGATCGCCCGGTCCGTGTCGACCGCAAGGGTCTTGAGATCGCGGTTGTTGATGCCGATCAGGCGAGCGTTCGTCTTCAGCGCCCGCTCCAGCTCCTTCTCGTCGTGGGCCTCGACAAGCGGCTCCAGTCCGATCTCAAGGGCGCGATCGACGAGTAACGCGAGCCGCTTCGCGGGGTGGAGGACTGCCAGGAGCAGCACGAGGTCCGCGCCGGCCGCCCGAAGGTGCGGCAGCTGGATCGCTTCGACGACGAACTCCTTGGCGAGGACCGGGATCGAGACGGCCGCTCGAACGCGTCGGAGATCGTCAACGGAGCCCCCGAACCAGTGCGGCTCGCACAGGACCGAGATCGCGCTCGCCCCGCCGGCCTCGTAGGCGCGGGCACGGGCGACGATGTCTTCGTCGGCGGCGGCGATCGCTCCGGCGGACGGCGAGGAGCGCTTGATCTCGGCGATCAGGTGGAGACCCGGCCTGGCCAGCCGGTCGAGAATCGGGCGGGGCGGCGGGGTCGCCTCCGCGATCGCGAGGTGCTCGTCGAGCGTGAGGCGGCCCATCTCGTCTCGAATGTCTGCCCGGCGGCGCTCGGCGATCTCGTGGACGACGTTGCGCTTGCGGTCGGCGCCGGCCGTGAATCGATCTGCCGGGTCCGGCGTGTCGTCCTCAGGTGGCGCCAGGCGCTCGAGCTCGAGCTCAGGCCGGTCGACGAGGGTCACGCCGGCGCTCCCTGCTCGACGGGCCCGGCGGCGTCGGCCGCTCGGCGCTCCTCGCGCAGGTTGGCCAGCAGCTCGGTCGCCAGACCGGCGTCGATCGTGAGTGCTGCCCGATCGATCCCGGCCGGAAGGTCGTCGACGATGCCCGCGACGACGAGGGCAGCGCCGGCGTTGAGGAGGGCGACGTCACGCCGCGCCCCGGGCTCGCCACGCAGGATCGACTCGAGGATCCGGGCGTTGTCGGCGGGCGTCCCACCCGCCAGCCTTGCGGTCGGCGCCCCGGTCAGCCCGAGCGCGACAGCGTCGACGGGACGAACCTCGACGCCGTCGGACGTGACATCGTGGATCGTCCCGGTCCCATCGAGCGGCAGCTCGTCGATCCCGGCTCCGCCCACCACGAACGCCCGGTCGACCCCCAGCCGGTGGAGAACCGCGGCCAGACGCGCCGCGGCGACCGGGTCCGCCACCCCGACGACCTGGCGCCGGGCACCGGCCGGATTGGTCAAGGGACCGAGCAGGTTGAAGGCGGTCCGGACGCCGATCTCGCGCCGGGTGGGGCCGGCATGCTTCATCGCCGGGTGGAAGCTGGGTGCGAACAGGAAGGCAAAGCCGATGTCGCGCATCGCCGCGCCGGCAGACGCCGCGTCGTGGTCGATCCGGACGCCGAGTGCATCGAGGACATCGGCCGAACCTGATTGCGAGGTGATCGCCCGGTTGCCGTGCTTCGCGACCGGCACACCCGAAGCCGCGACAACGAGCGCCGCCGTCGTCGAGATGTTGAACGTACCGCTGTTGTCGCCGCCGGTCCCGCAGGTGTCGACCGCGCCGTCGGGCGCATCCACCCGGACGACCCGCTCGCGCATCGCCGAGGCGAAGCCGGCCAGCTCGTCGACCGTCTCGCCGCGCATCCGGAGAGCCACGAGGAGAGCGGCGAGCAGGGCCGGGGTCGCCTCGCCGTCCATGACCGAACCCATCGCGCCGCGCGCCTCCTCGAGAGTCAGGTTGCGTCCGTCCACGACAGCGCCGAGGGCGAGCCGGACCGCGTCGCTCATCGCGCGGCTCCGGCCTCGGCCTCGGCCCCGGCCGGCGCGGAGTCGAGCGGCGTTGGTCCGCTTTCCGCGATCCCGCTCGTCGCGAACGAGCCGCTCGCGTCGTCGAGCCGCGACGCCTCCCCTTCCCCGGCCTGGCGGAGGAAGTTGGCGAGGAGGTGCGGGCCGTCCGGCGTGAGGACGGATTCGGGGTGGAACTGGACGCCCTCGAGTGGCAACCCGACGTGACGAATGCCCATGATCACCCGGTCGACCTCGCTCATCGCGGTGATCCGGAGCTCCGGCGGGAGGGTCGCTCCGTCGACCGCCAGCGAGTGGTAGCGGGCGGCCTGGAACGCCGGTGGCATCCCGGCCAGGAGCCCGGCCCCATCGTGGGTCACCTCGGATGCTTCGCCGTGGACCAGAGTCGGGGCACGCACGATGGACGCGCCGAACGCGGCCGCCATCGACTGCATCCCGAGACAGACGCCGAGGAGCGGGATCGCGCGATCGCGGGCCACCTCGATCGTCGCGACCGACACTCCGGCCGATGTGGGATCGCCCGGTCCGGGCGAGACGACGATCCCGCGCAGCTCGGCCGACGGGTCGTCGGCGAGGGCCTCAACGCCCGCCTTGTCGATGGCGTCGTTGCGCAGGACCCGGACCTCGGCGCCGGCGGCCTGGAGGGCCTGCACGAGGTTGAACGTGAAGCTGTCGTAGTTGTCGATGACGAGGATCATCGGGCGTCCCCGGCTGCCGCCGTACCGACGGGCTCGTCGGGTCCAGCCGCACCCGTGCTCGCGGCCGATCGGGCCCGGGGTGCATCGGGCGGTGCCGCCGCCAGCTCGATCGCCCGCCGGAGCGCCGCGGCCTTGTGCTCGGTCTCCTCGAACTCGCTTTCCGGCACGCTCGCCGCGACGATCCCGGCGCCGGTGTGGATGTGGGCCTGGCCCTCGCGCAGGACGGCGCTCCGGATCGTGATCGCGGTGTCGAGGTTGCCGTCGTAACCGAGATAGCCGACCGCGCCGCCGTACAGCCCGCGTCGCTCACCCTCGGCGGCCGCGATCAGCTGCATCGCCCGGACCTTGGGGGCGCCGCTCAATGTCCCGGCCGGGAAGACCGAGCGGAGGGCGTCCAGTGCGTCCAGATCCGGCTTGAGGCGCCCCTCGACGTGGGACACGAGATGGAGGACGTGGCTGTATTTCTCGACCTCCATGTACTTGCTGACCGTGACCGTTCCGGGCCGCGAGACCCGGCCCAGGTCGTTTCGGCCGAGGTCGACGAGCATGATGTGCTCGGCCCGCTCCTTCGGATCGCGCTGGAGCTGCTCGGCCAGGATCTGGTCCTCGCGCTCGTCGGCGCCACGCGGCCGGGTGCCGGCGATGGGGTGGGTCGTGAGCTTGTCGCCCTCGACCTGGAGGAGAAGTTCGGGGCTGGCCCCGACGACCTCGAAGGTCGGCGTCCGGACGAAGAACAGGTACGGGCTCGGGTTGACCCGGCGGAGGGCGCGATAGAGCGAGATGCCGTCGAGCGCGGCGCCCGTGGCGGGGTCCAGCGGCAGGTCGAACGACTGCCGCCGGGCGAGGACGACCTGGATCGCCTCGCCGGCGGCGATCGCGTCCTTGGCGACCTCGACGGCGTGGATGTACTCGTCGCGGCCCAATGACGTCCGGATGCCGTCCTCGCGCAGGGATCCGCCCGCGACCGCGGCCGCAGCCGGGACGCTCAGCGCGCCCTTGCCCGCCGGGCCGCGAACCGGGCCCGCGATCTCGGCTGCGCTCGGCCGGGCCGTCTTCTCGAGGGCCTCGAAGATCGCCTGCTCCGCGATCCGGTAGCGGCCCTCGAAGTCGGGCGTCTCGGTGTGGAGCGAGGCGATCGCGCTCAGGGTGTGAGTCAGGTGGTCGAAGACGAGGACCAGATCGGTCTCGATGAAGGCCGCCGTCGGCACGCCGACCGGATCGCGCTCCGGGAGCGGGACCGTCGGCTCGAAGGTGCTCACGGCGTCGTACGCAAGCGCCCCGACGGCACCGCCGGTGAAGCGCGGCATTCCCTCGGTCGGCAGGACCCGCCGGCGCGGAACGAAGCGTCGGATCGCGTCGAGCGGGTCGGGCGCCTCGGCCACGTCGACCGGCAGGTCCGCGCTGTACGACGCGACGGTCACGGGTCGGGTCTGCGTCCGGGCGAGCCCGTCGCGGACCTCGAGCAGGCGACGCGGTCCGACGCCCAGGAACGAGTAGCGACCCAGCCGCTCGCCGCCCTCGACCGATTCGAGCAGGTAGGCCGGCGTGGTCCCGTCATCGAGCCGGAGAAATGCCCCGATCGGCGTCTCCAGGTCTGCCGGCCGGGTAGCGCGCAGGAGCAGGGTGTCGGCGTTGGCGGCGCGGCGCTTTGCCTCGGTGAGGCTGAGCGGATCGGTGGTGCTCATCGTGGTTGCGGCCTCCGGGGCTCGTTCCGCCCGAGAATCAAGAAACGACCAAATTCGTCTCGGGACGAAAGGTCGTGCCTTCCGCGGTGCCACCCTCATTCGGCGATGCCGCACTCCGTGACCGACGGGCTGGCTGGTCGCTTGCGCGGTCCGGCCGATCGGCGCTGCCCTGTAACGCTGGCGCTCTGCGCCGGAGCCTACTTGGTCCGCTCCGCGTCGCCGCGTCGCTCGCCGTTCGGTCCGGAGGCTCCCGGGTCCATTCCTCGCCGTGGTCGCTCCGGTTTCCACCAACCACCGGATCTCTGTGCCGACGCGCGACGGGTACTCGTCCCGTTCACAGCCCGTTCTTCGTGATGTGGCCGGGAGTATGGCCCCGGGCCACAGGCAGCGTCAAGCGGCCTACGCGACGACCCGCCGACGCGCGATCTCAGGCACTGAGGCCGCCGGGGATCGCCAGCCGGGCCCGCTGGGCGTCGGCACCAGCATTGCCCGGAAATCCTGATCCGGACTTGGCCGACCGAGGTGGAAGCCCTGGCCGAGGTCGCATCCGAGCGCGGCCAGCTGGCCGGCCTGCTCTGCCGTCTCGATCCCCTCGCCGATCGTCGTCAGTCCCAGCTGCCGAGCGAGGACGATGATCGCCGAGGCGATCGCCTCCTCCGGTCCGTCCGCCTGGAGGGCGCTGACGAACGAGCGATCGACCTTGACGATATCGATCGGCAGGCGGGCGAGGTAGCTGAGAGCTGAGTAGCCGGTCCCGAAGTCGTCGATCGCGATGCGCACGCCGAGCTCGCTCAGGCGCTCGATCGCCACTCTGGCCACGTCGATCTCCATGAGCGACGACTCCGTGATCTCGATGACGAGCCGGTCGGCGGCAAGACCGCTCAGCGCGAGGGTCCGGGTGAGCCGCTCCACGAGGTCGGTGCGGATGAGCTGGCTCGACGGCAGGTTGACGCTGACCCACGGCGGTTCGCCGGCCCTGCCCCAGCCAGCGATCACGCGGCAGGCCTCGTCGACGACCCAGTCGGTCAGGGGCCCGATCAAGCCGCTCGATTCGGCCAGCGGGATGAACTCCATGGGTGGCACAAGCCGGTCCTCGTGCAGCCAGCGGACGAGAGCCTCGTAGCCGATCGTCCGACCGGTCCGAAGGTCCACGATGGGCTGGTAGTGGAGGCGCAGCTCCCCATCGGCGATCCCGGTCGCGAGGTCCGTCCTGAGCTGGAGCTGGGTCATCGCCACGGCCTGCATGCTTGGCTCGAACAGCTCGTAGCGGCCCTGGCCGCGGCTCTTGGCGAGGTACATCGCCACGTCGGCGTTGCGAACCAGGTCGTCCGGGTGGCGCTCGGTCGGTCCGGCCAGCGCGACGCCGACACTGGCGTGGACCCTGAGCGAGTGGCCGTCGATCTCGTATGGCTCGCCGAGCAAGGCGAGGATGCGCTCGGCGACGGAGACCGCGTCCTGCTCGTCGACACACGCCGGCAGGGTGACCACGAACTCGTCGCCACCCAGACGTGCGGCCATGTCGCCCTCGCGGATGGCCGCCCGAAGACGCCGCCCGACGGCGACGAGGAGTGCGTCGCCGGCCTCGTGGCCATACCCGTCGTTGACGCCCTTGAAGTCGTCGAGATCGACGAGAAGGACGGCGAGGAGCTGTCCGTTCGAGCGGTTCGCGAAGTCGCTGGCGAGACGCTCGGTGAACAGGGTCCGGTTCGGCAACGAGGTCAGCGTGTCGTACATGGCCTGGCGACGGAGCAGCTCCATGAGCGACTCGCGCTCGCGGAGGCTGTCGCCGAGCTGGCGGAGCGCGTCGCCGAGGCGGCCGATGACGAGGACACCGATCAGCACGCCGCCGACGATGTACGGCGCCGGATCGACCGCCCGGCCGTCCGATGCCTGAATGGCGAGCGTCGCGGGGTTGACGAGCAGGGCGACGGCCAGCGCGGCGATTCGGCCCCGGCTGAGCGGCTGGAGAGTGGCTCGCTGGCGGTCGGCGGGGATGGCCATCGTGGGATGCAACGCCGCGCCGCCGACAAAGGCGAGCGACGCGAATTCGGCCAGCAGGAATGGTCCGCTGAACGCATCCGGTCCGATGATCGCCCGCATCATCTGGATGATCGTGATCACATTGGAGGAGAGGACGAGCAGCACGAGCAGTCGCGTCGTGGGGCGGCTGGGCCCGCCGAGGAACCACATCCGGGCGACGGTCGCCGATGCGATGAGGGCCGGGTAGAAGTAGATCGCCGAGACGAGCGAGCTCTGGCGCGAGGCAAGGAGGACGGGCGCGAAGCCGAAGGCCCAGATCAGGACGCCGACGCCGGATGCCAGGATCGCCGCATCGAGGAACGCGCCGCGGTCGCCGCCCGGGATCCGGCCGCGGATCAGGATCACAAAGCCCACGAGCCCGGCGATGTAGCCGCTCGCAGTCAGCGATTCGCCGAGGACCCCGAGGGTCGGCATGTCGAACGAGACGGCGACGCCGGCCGTCGTCAGGAAGATGCAGAGCGCCACGAGCCGCCACGCCAGCGGCCGGGCAGGCCGATGCATCCGGAGACCGGCGAGGAGGGCGGCCGTCGTCATCAGCCCAAGGATCGTCACGAGCGGGTGGAGCGCGTCCTCGTCGCCGATCACTGCTGCAGCGATCGCCAGGGCCAGGCCGCCGACGAGGAAGACCAGCCAGGCAGACCGACGCAACCAGGCGCGCAGGCCCGGGTCGACGGTGGCAAGGCTCCCCCGGTCAGTCGCGCGCAAGTTGTGAAGCGCCATGCCGCAACAGTGGGCCCACGAGGCAGCGCGAAACGTCAACCAGTCGACTGAGGCGCGCCAGCCCATCCGCCTGTTGCGCCGTCGTCCATATGGCGTAGAGGCTACGAGGGCCCAGGCCGACGAAGGATTCAGCTCCCGACCGGCGCCGGTTCGAAGCCGGCGCACGTGACGACCGGCAGGTTCGGGTAGCGCGGGAAGCGCGGGTCCGTGCGGGACCGCTCGCAGAGCACGAACTGGGAGCCGCGACCCGACGTGATCCGGCGGGCGTGGCGGCACCGGTCGCACAGCCCGGGCGGCGGCGTCAGGACGGGCTTCTCCACGACTCGGGCCGCCGAAGGTCCGCTACCAGCGCCAGCCGGGCAGGCTCTCCAGCCCTGCGGCCTGGTCCGGATCGAGCGTCCCGGCGCGGTACCGGTCGCGATACGTCGCCTCCCAGATCCCGAGCGGAAAGCCGTCGCCGGCGGTCGCACTCCGGGGAAACGGGAGCGAGGCGGCGCCCGCGGCGAGAACCTCGCGGGCGTACCAGACTCCGGCGTCGAAGAAGGCATCGACGGCGCGCCAACGACCGTCATCGTCCTGCTCGAGTGTTTCCTTGTCGACGAAGCACCACGACCAATCCTGGCCTTCTTCGAGAGTCCGCATGATCGCGTGGCCGGTCTCGTGAAAATGGGCGGTCGCGTGCTTGTTGCGGCTCGAGTCGCAGCAGCCGGTGTTGCCGCAGATTCGGCACTGGCGGAGGTGGAGCCAGGTGTCGCGGGACGCGAGGCACGCCGGGCACACGTCCAGGCCGTGAGCGACGTCGGCGATGTCGTCGAGGTGGGTGCATGTGGCTTGCATGTGCGGAACGTACATCGGCTGCGAGATGACCGTCGTCCGAGGCGCCAGAGGGGCGGGACCGCGCGATTCTCGGTATGCTCCCGGTTCGGGCCGGATGCCCAGACACCGCCCGCCCCAGGGACCCCCAATGCCTGATCTCATCGCCGCGGAACGCCTCGTCAGGGTCTACCGCACCCGAACATCAGAGGTCCGCGCCCTCATGAGCCACTGATGAGCGA
>JACCVQ010000227.1 GCA_013698095.1 Chloroflexota bacterium | reverse complement strand
GCCGAGCCCGACGCGGGGGCGAGGGATGGGGCGCCGGCCGACGGGTCGGCCGAGCCGCTGAGGGCGGAGGCGCTGGCAGCGGCCACGGCCGATGGGCGGCCGCTCGCAAGTGCCAGCGGCGCGACGTTATCGCCACGCAGCAACAGGAGATAGGCCGCAACACCGCCGGCAACGACGAGGAGGGCGAGGACGAGGATGGCGGTTCGGGATCTCATGAGGCGATGGTTGGCGAACCGGCTGAGGGATCTGTGAGAGTCACCAAACGGCAACGCACGAGTCCTGGCCCAGGTGAGCTCAGCGCCAGAAACCCAATCCATAGCCCGTGACGAGGATCACGAACGTGAGCCCGCCGAGGCCGAGCCAGAATGCAACCGCCAGCCACGTGGAGGTCGGCTCCATCTCGGGGTTCTTCAGCTCCGGCAGCTGGCCGTTGCGGCGGTTCAGGCCCCAGCGGCGCGACAGCATTCCGGCCCGCCAGTTCGTCTCCTTGACCGGCCGCGGCTCGATGCCGCCCTTGCCGTCCGGCCGGTGCAGCTGGAGGCTCATCGGTCTCCCTGTGAGGTCACGCCGAGCAGGACCGGATCGTCCTCCGAATCGGCCGGCGCGCCTCCGGCGGGATCATGCCCGGGCTCGTGACGGGTGTCCATGTGGCGCTGCTGGTTGTCCTCCCAGAGGAGCATCTCCTGGGTGAACGAGACCTCGCTGCTGAACAGGGCGCCGACGGACTCGCCGCGATGGATCCGCTTGATCGCCTCGCCGATGAGCGGTGCGACCGAGAGGGTCGTGATCTTGGGCAGCCGCTTGACCGCCGGCAGCGGGACGGAGTCGGTCAGGACGACCTCGAGCAGGTTCGAGTCGCGGATCCGGTCGATCGCCGGATCGCTCAGGACGCCGTGGGTGGCACACGCGTAGATCTCGGTCACGCCCTCGCGTTCGAGGGCCCGGACGATCTCGATCAGCGTCCCGGCGGTGTCGATCTCGTCGTCCACGATGATCGCCCGCTTGCCCCGGACCTCGCCGATGACGTTCATCAGCTCGGCCCGGTCGAGGTTCCCGATGCGGCGCTTCTCGATGATCGCGAGCGGCGCGTCGAGCAGCTCGGCGAACGTCCGGGCACGTTTCGCGAAGCCGAGGTCGGTGACGACGACGAGGTCCTCGAGATGCTTGTGGATGAAGTAGTTCGATAGGAGGTGGACCGCCGTCAGCTCGTCGACCGGGATGTTGAAGAAGCCCTGGATCTGGCCCTGATGGAGATCCATCGTCAGAACCCGGTCGGCGCCGGCGACCGTGATCATGTCGGCGATCAGGCGGGCCGTGATCGGGACCCGCGGCTGGTCTTTCTTGTCGGACCGGCCGTAGGCGTAGAACGGGATCACGGCGGTGATCCGGCCGGCGCTCGCTCGCTTGAACGCATCGATCATGATCAGCAGTTCCATGATCGACTGGTTGACCGGGTGAGAGGTCGGCTGGACGAGGAAGATGTCCTTCTCGCGGACGTTGTCGAGGATCTTCACGAAGATGTTCTCGTTCGCGAACTGGAAGACCTCGGCCTTGCCGCAATCCGTGCCCAGCCAGCGGGCGATCTTCCGGGCGAGCTCCGGGTTCGAGTTGCCGTGATAGATCTCGAACTGGTCGGCGTACACCGCGTCCTCCCGGCCGAGCATTCTCACGACGCCGTCACGCGCCGCCGCCCGCGTCCGGACCACTCTCGCCCGGTTCGGGGGCGTCATTGTCCTCGATGCCATCGCGCTCCGCCAGCCCGGCCCGGAAGGCCGAGATCGCGACGACCCGGTCGCCCTCGTTCATCCGCATCGTGATGACTCCGCGGGCCTGGGCGTGCTGCCGATTGATCGTCGCCACGTCGGTCCGGACGACCTGACCACCGGCGCTGATCAGGAGCAACTCCTCGTCCTCGTCGGTGACCTGCTGGACGGCCGCGACATTGCCGGTCTTGCGGCCTTCCAGGCTGATCAGCCGGACGCCCTGCGAGCCGCGGTGCATCGGCCGGAACTCGGACAGTGGCACTCGTTTGCCGTAGCCGGTCTCGGTCAGGACGAGGAGGTCCGTCTCGGGCTCGACGACGCTCATCGAGACGACGAAGTCTCCGGCCCGCGCAAGGCGGATCCCGATGACGCCGGCGGCGTCGCGACCCATCGCCCGGACGTCGGTCTCATGGAACCGAGCGATCTTGCCCTGGGCGGTCGCGATGATCACGTCGTCGTCGCCGCTCGAGATGTCGACCCACGCGAGCTCGTCCCTGGCGTCGATCGTGATCGCCCGGATGCCCGTCGAGCGGACCCGCTCGAACTGCTCGAGCGGCGTCTTCTTGATCTTGCCCTGGCGGGTCGCCAGCACGAGATAGCTGCCCGCGGTGAAGTCCTTGAGGACGATCGTCGCGACCGGGACCTCGCCGGCCTCGACCTGGACGCCCGGCAGGTTGATGATCGGGGTGCCCTTGGCCTGGCGGCTGGCGTCGACGATCGCGTGGACCTTGGCGCTGAACACCCGGCCGCGGTTCGTGAAGAACAGGGCCCAATCGTGGGTGTTGGCCACGATCAGGTGCTCGACCGCGTCCTCTTCGCGCGTGACATGGCCGATGATCCCCTTGCCGCCGCGGTGCTGGCGACGGTAGGTCGCGACCGGCTGGCGCTTGATGTAGCCGCGGCCGCTGATCGTGACGACCACGTCCTCGTCGGCGATCAGGTCCTCGTCGGTCATCTCGCGGCTGGTGTCGTCGGCGACCCGCGTCCGGCGATCGCCGCCGAACCGCTTCTTCAGCTCGGCCAGCTCGTCCTTGATGATCCCGAGGACCCGCTGCGGGTTGGCGAGGATGTCCTCGAGCTCGGCGATCAGCTGGATGACGCTGAGGTACTCGTCCTCGATCTTCTTGCGCTCGAGGGCGGCAAGGCGGGCGAGCCGCATGTCCAGGATCGCCTGGGCCTGGAGCTCGCTCAGGTCGAAGCGGCTCATCAGGTTCTGGCGGGCGAGCTCCACGTCCTGCGATTCGCGGATCGTCCGGATCACCGCGTCGAGGTTGTCGAGGGCGATCTTCAGGCCCTCGAGGATGTGGGCCCGGCCGCGGGCCTTCCCGAGGTCGAACTCGGTCCGGCGCCGGACGATGTTGCGGCGATGCTCAAGGTAATGGACGAGGACGCTCTTGAGCGGCAGCGTCTGGGGCTGGCCGTCGACGAGGGCGAGCATGTTCATGTTGAAGGCGAGCTGCATCGGCGTGTGCTTGAAAAGGTTGTTCAGCACCTTGTGCGGGTTGAAGTCGCGCTTGATCTCGATGTAGACCCGCATCCCGTCGCGATCGGACTCATCGCGCAGGTCGCTGATCCCGTCGATCCGCTTGTCCTTGACGAGCTCCGCGATCTTCTCGAGCAGTGACGCCTTGTTCACCTGGTACGGGAGTTCGCTGATGATGATGGCCATCCGGTCGCCGCGGACTTCCTCGAACGAGACCTGGGCACGCATGACGACGCGGCCCCGGCCGTGGGCGTACATCTGACGGATCGCGTCGACGGTCTCGTTCTCGCCGGTCAGTGGATTGCGCTGGGTCTCGAAGCGATAGATCGTGCCGCCGGTCGGGAAGTCCGGCCCGAGGACGAACTTCGAGAGGTCGTCCGAGGTGATCTCCGGGTCGTCGATCAAGGCGACCGTCGCGTCACAGATCTCGGTCAGGTTGTGGGGCGGGATGTTCGTCGCCATCCCGACCGCGATGCCGCTGCTGCCATTGATCAGGAGGTTCGGCAGCTTTGCGGGCAGGACCGACGGCTGCTTCTGGGTCCCGTCGTAGTTGTCCTCGAAGTCGACGGTCTCCTTGTCGATGTCGTCGAGCATCTCAGTCGCGATCGCGGTCAGGCGCGCCTCGGTGTAGCGCATCGCCGCGGCGCTATCGCCATCGACCGAGCCGAAGTTGCCCTGGCCGTCGACGAGCGGATAGCGCATCGAGAAATCCTGGGCGAGCCGGACGAGGGCGTCGTACAGGGCGACGTCGCCGTGCGGGTGATATTTGCCCATCACCTCGCCGACGATCGCGGCGCACTTCCGGAAGGAGCTCGTCGAGCTGAGCCCCATCTCGCCCATCGTGTAGAGGATCCGGCGATGGACCGGCTTCAAGCCGTCGCGGACGTCCGGCAGCGCGCGGGCCACGATCACGCTCATCGCGTAGTCGAGGTAGCTCACCCGCATCTCGTCCTCGATGCGGATGGCGCGGATGTCGCCGAGATCGTCGGTCACGGGTCAGATTCTCCTAACGAACGTTCGTTTGGGCAAGTGCGAGCGGGCCGGGGCCAGCACTCATCCGAGCGGTGCCTCCGGCATGGGCCGACCGAGCAGGCCGGCGCCAAACCTGGAGGCGGTCTCGGAGGCGCGGGACGTGGGCGGTGCGCCGGGCCGGCGCCGGACTCCGCCAAGCCGAGTTCGGATCCGGGCGGCGTCGGCTGGATCGAGCTTCAGCATGGCGTCGCGGATGACCCAGGCGCGTTGGCCGTCTTCGTTCTCGGCCGCGATGGTGGATTCGTGGTCGAGAAACCGGGTCGTCGCCGCCCGGTCGACGAGCGCCATCGAGCGGAGGGCCCAGGCGAGAGCCTTCTGGACGTCCGGCTCGGCATCGCCGATGAGCTCGCGGATCAAGCCCAGTCCGTGGCCGGCAACCTCCGGCAGTCGACCGCGCCGGTGCTCGATGAACGGGATGGTCGCGATCGTGCTGCCAACGAGGCGCCGCTCCCAGCGCGAGGGGCTGTAGACGAGCTGCTCGAGCTCGGCCCAGCGATAGGCCTCGTTCAGGACGCCCGTGCCGACCGGGTGGGCGAGGCTGTCGACCGTGATCCAGTCACTGGCGTCACGGGCGGCCCGGCGAAGGAGTTGCCAGGCACGCTCCGTGTCGTCGACGACCAGGCGCTCGAGCAAGCCGAATGCGACCCAGCGCGCCTCGAGTTCGGGCTCGCCCAGCAGCCGATCGACGAGAAACAGCCAGCTCGAGGTCCGCTCGCCGCGGGTGGCGCCTCGGAAGCCGCGCTTGACGCCTTCGATCAGGGGCCAGCGGACACCGTGAATCTGGCCGATCCCGGGCGCCACGCGACGCTGGCCGGCGAGGTACGCAGGATCGGCGAGGCGCGCGAGACCCTGCCGCAGGTGCGCGGCGAACGCATCGGGATCGCCGACGTCGTCTGCCAGCCGGCGACCGAGGTTCTCCGCGCCCACTCGGTGGGCGGCGACAAAGTCGGTCGCCCGGGCCGTGGTCGGGCTCACGCTGGCCGGCATCATCCGGGGTTCGCACCGGCGGCCGTGTCGCCGGTCGCGGCACGCCCGTCGTTCGATGTCAGCCGGAAGCGATAGCGAGCCTGAAGCTCGCGCTTGCGCTCAGCGCCGGCCGCCACGTACGTCGCGGTCGCAGTCGCGAGGACATCGCCCGTGGCTGGATCGACGATCCGGCCGGCGGTGTCGACGAGACGGCGCCGAGTTGCGCTGACCCAGCCCTCGCCCCGGATCGGGACACCGAGCTGAACGGGCCGCTTGAACTCGACGGCCATCCGCGCCGTGAGGCCCCAATTGTCGGTCGCGGCCAGCGACCACGCCATGACCTCGTCGAGGATCGTGCAGATGACCCCGCCATGGGCGATCCCGTCCCAGCCCTGGAACCGCTCGGGCAGGGCGAGCTCGGTCCAGCAGCGGTCGCCGTCGACATGAAGCTCGAGATGAATTCCATGCTCGTTGAGGGCGCCGCAGGCGAAGCAGCGGTGCGGGGCCACCTCGATGGTCAGGCCTTCACCGGCGATGGCGACCGACCGGCCGACGGGAGCGTCGCGCGTCGAGTCGACGCGCACGCCGTTGCGCCGTGCGCCGTCCACCGTGTCGGACGTGCCGCGCGGCACGATGCGGACCTCAGACGTCAAGGTTCCGGACCTTGCGCGCCTCGGTGTTGATGAACTGCTTGCGCGGCGCGACCTTCTCGCCCATCAGCATCGTGAAGATGGCGTCGGCGGTGGCCGCGTCGTCGATCTCGGCTCGAAGGAGCGTCCGCGTCTCCGGGTTCATCGTGGTGTCCCAGAGCTGGTCGGCGTTCATCTCGCCCAGGCCCTTGAACCGCTGGACCGACACGTTCTTGCGGTCCATTTCCTTGACGATCCGATCGCGCTCCTGCTCGGATTGGGCGTACTTCGTGACCTTTCCGGTCGACACCCGGTAGAGCGGCGGCTGAGCGATGTACAGGTAGCCGTTCTCGATGACCTGGGGCATGAACCGGTAGAAGAAGGTCAGGAGGAGTGTCCGGATGTGAGCGCCGTCGACGTCCGCGTCGGTCATGATGATGATCCGGTGGTAACGCAGCTTCGTGATGTCGAAGCTGTCGCCGATGCCCTCGATCCCGGCCCCAAGGGCGATGATCAGGGGCCGGACGTTCTCGCTGGCCACGATCTTGTCGAGGCGCGCCTTTTCGACGTTGAGGAGCTTGCCGCGGAGGGGCAGGATCGCCTGGAACCGCCGGTCGCGGCCCTGCTTGGCTGATCCACCGGCAGAATCGCCCTCCACCAGATACAGCTCGCTGCGAGCCGGGTCGCGCTCTTGGCAGTCGGCGAGCTTGCCCGGCAAAGACAGGCCGTCGAGGGCGCCTTTGCGCAGGACGAGGTCGCGCGCCTTGCGGGCCGCGTCGCGAGCGCGCGCGGCGGTCAGGCACTTCTCGATGATCCGGCGGCCGTCGCCAGGGTTCTCATCGAGATATTGGCCGAGCTTCTCCGCGACCGCCGTCTGGACCTGGCCCTTGACCTCGGCGTTGCCGAGCTTGGCCTTCGTCTGACCCTCGAACTGAGGATCCGTCAGCTTGACGCTCACGACAGCGGTGAGTCCCTCGCGAACGTCGTCACCGGCGAGGTTGGCGTCGCTGTCCTTGAGCACCCCGGCTCGCCGGGCCCAGTCATTCAAGGAGCTCGTCAGGGCCGCCCGGAATCCCGTGACATGCGAGCCGCCGTCCACGGTGTTGATGTTGTTTGCGAACGAGAGGACGTTCTCGGTGTACGTGTCGTTGTACTGGAGGGCAACCTCCACGAGCGTTGTCTTGTCCCGTTGCTCGACATAGATCGGGCGAGAGTCGATGACTTCCTTGTTGCGGTTCAGGTGCCGGACGAACGACTGGATGCCGCCCTCGAAGTAGAACGATCGCTCGCGCTCGGATCGCTCGTCGATGAGCGAGATCCAGACACCCTTCGTCAGGTACGCGGACTGTCGGATCCGCTGACTGATCGTCTCGAACGAGAACTCGATGGTCTCGAACATGTCGGGATCCGCCCGGAACGCGGTGGTCGTGCCTCGTCGATCGCCCTGCGGGCCGATCTTCTTCACGGGTCCGAGCGGCTTGCCGCGGGCATATTCCTGGGCCCAGATCCCTCCGTCGCGAGCCGACTCGACGCGCATCCACGAAGACAGGGCGTTCACGACGCTGACACCGACCCCGTGGAGGCCGCCTGAGACCTTGTAGCCACCGCCGCCGAACTTGCCGCCAGCGTGGAGGACGGTGTGAACGACCTCGAGGGCGTCCTTGCCCGTCGAGTGCTTGCCGACCGGAACGCCACGGCCGTCGTCGACCACGATCACGGTGCCGTCAGCCTTGATCGTGATGAAGATCTTGGTTGCCTGGCTGGCCATGGCTTCGTCGATCGAGTTGTCGACGACCTCCCACACGAGATGGTGGAGGCCGCTCTCGTCGGTCGAGCCGATGTACATACCAGGACGCTTGCGGACCGCCTCGAGGCCCTCGAGGACCTGAATGCTCGCGGCGTTGTAGTCGGAGCCACCCGCAGCCTTGGATCGCCTCGGGGATTTGCCCGCGGTCGCCGCTTGCGGTTGGGTGGCTTCTTCGGTCACGCAGGTCCTCCGATCAAACGGTCATAGAGCTGTCCGAGCTCCTCGTCGCTGTAGAACTCGATGATGATCCGGCCCCCCTTGCGCGAACGCGCGAGCGTGACCTTCGTGCCGAGGCGGCGGCGAAGGTCGTCCTCGACCCGTTCGAAGTCGGGATCGACAGCTCGACCGACCGCCGGGGCCGTCGGTCGCGGCTCGCGCAATCGCCGAACGAACTCCTCCGTCTGGCGGACCGAGAACTGCTGCTCGATAACGCTCGCTGCGGCACGGGCTTGATGGTCCGTGGCAAGGCCGCCGATTGCGCGGGCGTGGCCCTCGCTGAGCCGGCCCTCGACCAGGGCTTCCTGGACGGCAGGATCGAGCTCGAGGAGTCGCAGCGTGTTCGTGATCGTCGACTTGGCCCGACCGACCCGCCGGGCGATCTGTTCGTGGGTGAGGCCGAACTCCGAGACGAGCGCCTCGAATGCGTGCGCCTCCTCCATCGGGCCGAGATCGGCGCGCTGGAGGTTCTCGACGAGGGCCAGCTCGAGCTGGTCGCGATCAGCGAGCTGTCGGATGACGGCCGGAATGCGTTCCAGGCCGGCCTGCTGGCTCGCCCGGAAGCGCCGTTCGCCGGCAACCAGCTGGTAGCCGTCGAGCGTCTCGGTCACGAGGATCGGCTGGAGAACGCCGTGCTCACGGATGCTCGATGCCAGGCTGTCCAGCTCGTTCTGGTCCATGCGTTGGCGTGGCTGGCGTGGGTTCGGCCGGATCCGGTCGAGGGCGATCTCGGCGGTCGGCGACGCCTGACCACGCTGCGGGATCAACGACGACAGGCCCCGCCCGAGGCCGGTGTGGCGCTCGGAGCGGAGCGTCATGTCGGTCCGCCGATCGCGATCGGAGTGCGCACACCTGTATCAACCGCGCGCGGCTCGATCGTGGCTGTCAACGGCTCAGATCGGCCCGCCGGCTCCCCGACGAGCCGGTTGTCGCGACCTCGGAGCTCGGCAGCCAGCTCGGCATAGGCGACGGCCCCTCGTGAGTCACCCCGATAGAGCGCGACCGGAAGGCCGAAGCTGGGCGCCTCCGACAGGCGGACGCTCCGTGGGATGACCGTCTCGAACACGGCGTCGCCCAAGTGCTTTCGGACCTCTGTGGCGACATCGGCAGAGAGGTTGGTCCGGGCGTCATACATCGTCAGGACGACGCCCTTGATGGCGAGGCCCGGGTTCAGGTTGTCGCGAATGAGATTCAAGGTTGCGATGAGTTGTGACAGCCCTTCCAGCGCGTAGTACTCGCATTGCGTGGGGATGAGGACAGAGTCCGATGCGGTGAGAGCGTTGACCGTGAGAAGCCCGAGTGACGGCGGGCAATCGAGCAGGATGTAGTCGTATCGATTCCGTGCATCGCCAAGCACGACGCTCAGCCGCCGCTCGCGTTGGTCCATCGTCGCCAGATCGACTTCCGCGCCGGCGAGTGAGAGGGACGCGGGAGCGAGCCAGCAGTTGTCGGCCACGGTTTCGACGACGACGGATTCGAGCGTTGCGTCGCCGAGCGCCACATCAAAGAAGGTCGCCGCTAGTAGCGCACGGTCGACGCCGAAGCCGCTCGTGGCGTTGCCCTGCGGGTCGAGGTCAACGACGAGAACACGCTCCCCGAGCCGGCCCAGATACGTCGCCAGATTGACCACCGTCGTCGTCTTGCCGACGCCGCCCTTCTGGTTTGCACAGGCGATGATCTGACCCACTCAGGACCGCCGGGATGATGCGCTCACGAAGCAGAATTCTAGCATTCTTGGGCCTTCAGCCAGGGTGGAGCAGGCCACGATCGTGCGTCGAGCGGCTCACCTGCCGCTCACCCGTCAATCACCGCGCGGTTGGCGGACGCCGGTTTCACGTGAAACCTTGAGGAGTGGCCTGGTCATGGTTTGCCCTGGGTGGGTGGGGCGGGTCGCGCAGCCGCCGGGCCTTGAAGAACACCGCGGCGGTTACACGTGAAACCGCCGCGGAACGGGGTCCAACGCCAAGTTGCGTGGGAAATTCAGCACCGACCGGCCTGACCATTGGCCTCGCGCTCGAAATTGCCGCCGCAGCAACACTCGTGGGATACTGGGGCTGGACATCACCGCCACCGCATGTCTTCGGGCGTCAGGAAGATGCAGGGCGCGCGACCCTGGCTCGCCAAGGATCGAATCGCCATGACTTTGCTCGTCGCCGCGATCGCAGCGACGGTGGCCGCCATCTTCGAATCGACCATCACGTCCTACCTTCGGGTGGGCACTGCGCAACCTCATCTTGTCTTTGTTCTCGCGGTCATCTGGACGGTTGCAGCTGGGCTCGACAGCGGTCTCGTCTGGTCCTTTGTCGGTGGGATTGTCCTCGACACCCTCCTGCAGCGGCCTTTGGGGAGCACAGCGTTTGCGCTGCTCATTGCGGTCGGCGCCACCGGGTTTCTCGCCCGGACGCTTGCCCGGATTCGCCCGGTGGTCGTGATCATCGCTACTGCCCTTCTGAGCCTTGTCTATTCGATGACCCTCGTCATGCTCTTCTCCGTCCTCCGACCACCCGCCGCCCTCGCTGATCCGCTGCGAATCGTCGCCCCGAGCGTTCTCTATGACGTGATCGTGGCGATCCTTCTCGGTCCCCTGATCGTCTCGATCCGTGACCACTTCATGGATGAAGAGCGGGCGACTCGATGAACCCGTACCTGGACGGCCGTCCGGCCACGACACGGCCGCTGTCGCGCTTCCTGCTCTTCGGGCTGGCTGCGATCCTGGCGATCGGGGGCCTGACGACGCGTTTGTTCTACCTCCAGGTCGTCAGTGGCGGGCAGTTCGCGGAGCTGAACCAGGGCAATCGGTCGGTTCTCCAGGCGATCCCCTCGTCGCGCGGCCTGATCGTCGACCGGACTGGACGCGCGCTCGTGATCAATGTCCGGACCTTCGTGGTGAAGGTCCGCCCGGTCGACCTGCCGGAAGAGCGTCGCGACGAGGTCGTCGAGCGACTCGCGGCCTTGCTCGGCATGAATGTCGCCGACATCAACGCCTCGATCGATGGCAATCCCGGCTCGCGCTTCGACCTCGTCCGGATTGCGAATGACGTCCCTGATGCGACCGCTCGCCTGCTCTCGGAAGCCGGGGATGCCCTGCCCGGCGTCGAGGTCGTGATCGAAGCCCGCCGACAGTATCCGGACGGCCCGCTCGTTTCCCAGCTCCTCGGCTACACCGCGCCCGTGTCGCCCGAGCAGCTCGACAGCCTGAAGAAGCAGGGCTATCTCCCGGACGACCTCGTCGGCAAGACCGGCCTCGAGGCCTACTACGAGGACGAGCTTCGAGGCCTGTACGGCTCAGAGACAGTGGAGCGGGACGCCACGGGCCGGAAGCTCCAGGTGCTGGGGAATGTCCGGCAGGCGGAGGCGGGCGACTCCCTGGAGCTGACGATCGACGTCAAGGCGCAGCAGCACGCCCAGAAGGCCCTCCAGTGGGGGATGAAAGCCGCCGGCCTGAAGCGCGGCGTGGTCATCGTCATGAATCCGCAGACCGGCGAGGTCCTCGCGATGGTCAGCCTCCCGACCTATGACAACAACGACTTCGCCCGCGGGATCAGCAATATCGAGTACGCGAAGCTGCTCAAGGATCCCAACAAACCGCTCCTCAACCATGCGGTCCAGGCCCATTACCCGCCCGGTTCGACGTACAAGCTCGTGACCGGCACCGGCGCCCTCGGCGACGGCAAGATCAACGCCCAGACGCGCGTCCTGACCCGCCCCTACCTGATGCTCGGTGCGACCCGCTTCTGGGAGTGGAACCATCGTGGTTGGGGCCGCTGCAACATCATGTGCGGCTTCGCTCACTCGAGTGACACGTTCTTCTTCCAGCTCGCCGGCATGCTCGGCATCGAGCGACTTGCGCACTGGGCCCGCGAGTACGGTTTCGACGCCCAGACCGGGATCGATCTTCCTGGTGAGGTGGCCGGGATCGTCCCGGACAATGCCTGGAAGCAGGAGCTCAAGGGGGAGCCGATCTTCGCCGGCGAGACCTACCAGGCCGGGATCGGCCAGGGCTATGACGTCGTCACTCCGATCCAGCTGATCAATGCCTACGCGGCGCTGGCCAACGGCGGCAAGCTCTATCAGCCCCAGATCGTCCGCCAGATCGTCGGTCCGGACGGTGTGGTCGTCCGGCCGTTCGAGCCGAAGCTCATCCGGAAGCTGGACGTCCCGCGGTCCGTCCTGAAGACGATGCGCGAGGCCGCCCGGAACGTTGTCCTCCTGCGTCACACCTACAACCTCGTCGACCTGCCGATCGTGGTCGCCGGCAAATCGGGCACGGCCGAATTCGGATTGCGCGACCGCAAGGGGCGGCTGCCGTTCCACTCATGGTTCGTCGCATTCGTCCCGAAGAACCCCGCCAAGACCGCGGCAGATCCGTCCGGGATGAAGGCCGTGGGACGGGAGGACTCGAACCTGGTCGTCCTCGCGTTCGCCTACGACTCGCGGACGAAGGGCAACGCCGCGACCGAGATCGTCAAGTACTACCTGCAGCAGCACTACGCGATCAAGAAGGATTACCGGAACTTCAACTTGCTCCAGCGCGGCAACTTCTACCAGTCGAACTGATGGACACCACCGGAACGACACACGCAATCACGACGTCGATCGACGAGGTCCGCCAATGGGCGTGATTCGGGCCGAGCCAGCTCGCATGACGGATTGGGCGTCCCGATCGATCGGGGCGGCCTGGCGCGCGTTCGACCTCCAGCTCGCGGCGTACGCCGCCCTCCTCGCGATTCTCGGTCTGGTCATGGCCTACACGAACAGCGTCGAGCAGGGCCAGGAGGTGCTGACCGGCGGGACGACCTTCGTCCGCGGCCTGATGTGGACGGGCATCGCGATGATCGTCTTCATTGTCGCCACTGCGTTCGACTACAAGTGGCTCAAGACGTTCGCCTGGCCGCTGTACGGCGCGCAGGTCGGACTGCTCGCGCTGACCCTCGCGATCGGCGGCGGGGTCGGCGGATCGTCGCGCTGGATCGCGCTCGGCCCGTTCGACTTCCAGTTCAGCGAGATCGCCAAGATCCTCATGATCGTCGTCCTCGCCAACTACCTCGGGTCCCGCCAGGGACGCCTGGGGTCGCTGCCGTCGATCCTCGGCGCCTGTGTCCTCGTCGGCCCGCCGTGGCTCCTCGTGATGCTCCAGCCGGACCTCGGAACGTCGCTGGTGCTGCTCGCGATCCTCGGCGGGATGCTCTTCATGTCCGGGGCAAGCCTGCGCTGGATGGTCGCCCTCCTGGCCGGCGTGCTGGCGACCCTGCCATTCATCTGGACCTACGTCCTGCGCGACTACCAGAAGCAGCGGCTGACGGCGTTTCTCGACCCGTCGACCGACATCCAGGGGGCCGGCTACCAGCTCTACCAGTCGCAGATCGCGGTCGGCTCGGGCGGCTGGCTCGGCAAGGGCCTCACGAACGGGACCCAGAACCAGCTCGACTTCCTGCCGGTCCAGGAGAGCGACTTCGTCGGCGCGATCTACTTCGAGGAGCTCGGCTTCGTCGGGGCGATCGTCCTCCTCCTCCTCTTCGGGGCGCTGATCTGGCGGCTGCTCGTGAGCGGCTGGCGATCGAAGGACCCGTTCGGGATGATGTTCGCCGGCGGACTTGCCGCGATGATCCTGTTCCAGCTGTTCGTCAACCTCGGCATGGTCATCGGGATCATGCCGATCACCGGCATCCCGTTGCCGTTCGTGTCGCACGGCGGTTCGTCGCTGATCAGCCTCGCGGTCGGTCTCGGGATCGTGCAGAGCATCAACATCCGGCAGACCCGAGCCGAGTGGTGACAGCGGCGCTTGCCTTTCGGGGGCGGGCGGCGGGGCGATGATCCACGTGGACAGTCTCGGGCCGCTGTGGCTCCTCGTCGCGATCCTCGCCGCGACTGTGGTGGTGGCGATCGTCGCCGGTCGGTCGGCCGTTCCCGCATCAGTCGGGCTGGTCCTCATCGGCCTGGTGGTGTCGATCGTGGGCCCCGCCGTCAGCTTGCCGATCCCGCCTGAGCTCCTGCTCGCGATCGTCCTGCCCGGGCTCGTGTTCGAGGCCGCCTTCCGGACCGACCTGGCCATTCTCCGGCCGGCGGCCGGCTCGGTGCTCGTCCTGGCGATCCCCGGTGTCGTGATCGTCGCCGCGATCGTGGCCCTGGTCCTGACGGTCACGACGACGGTCAGCCCGACCGAAGGCTTCCTCGTCGGCGCGATGGTCGCGGCAACCGACCCGGCGGCGGTCCTCTCGACCTTCCGGCGGGTGGCCGTTCCGCCTCGACTCGCCACGGTCGTCGAGATGGAGAGCCTCGTGAACGACGGCACCGGCATCGTCCTGTTCGCGCTCGCGCTCGAGCTGCTCGCTGGCGGCGGCTCGCTCGGCGGCTCGCTGATCGGGTTCGTCGTGAAGGTCGTCGGCGGGGCAGCGATCGGGCTCGTGGCCGGAGGCTTGGCCGCTCGCGTCGTCCGGCGTGTCGACGACCACCTGACCGAGCTGACGATCACGGTCGTCCTGGCGTACGGAACCTATCTCGCCGCCGAAGCGATCGGCCTGTCCGGGGTGATCGCGACGTTGCTCGCGGCAGGAACGCTCGGGGCGCTTGCCCGCGATGGGCTGAGCGCTCGGGCGGTCGAGGCGATCGACGTCGTCTGGGAGTTCGCAGCCTTCCTCCTGACCGCGGGCGTGTTCCTGCTCGTCGGCGTCTCGATCGCGCCGGAGGCCCTGGTCGCTGCGGCCGGGGCGATCGGGTGGGGGATCGTGGCGATCCTCCTCGCCCGGGCGGTGGTCGTCTACGGCCTGATCGGCGGCGGATCCGCGATCCTCGGCCGGTTGACGACCCGCGCTGCCGGCCGAGACGCCGGCTCGGCCGGCTGGACCGAGGGCGATCCGCCCGTCGGCGGTCTTCCCCGAGCGTGGCTCCACGTGGTGTTCTGGGCCGGCCTCCGCGGCGCGGTGTCGGTTGCCCTCGCGCTGTCGTTGCCGCCCGACCTTCCCAACCGGGACCTGCTCCAGGGCCTGACGTTCGGGATCGTCCTTTTCACGCTGATCGTCCAGGGCTCGACCGCCGGCTGGGTCGTTCGTCGCTCGGGCTCGGGCGCGACGTAGCGCGCGACGCTGCCTGGGTGGCCGCCCGTTCAGCGTCGCCGGAAGAGCCCGCGGCGATCGCGCGCATCGGTGGTCGCGCTCTTGCGCCGACCGGTCTTCCGGAGGACCGCATCGATCTCGTCGCGATACGGCCGGCCGATCGTCATCCGGTCGAGCCACTCGAGGTATTCGAGGTCGCGCCGCCCGATCTCGGCCAGAGACCAGCCCGCGTATCGTCCGAAGGTGAGCACGCTGCCGGCCGGATCGCCCGGGGGCGGCCCGGCGGCGCCGAGGCCCTCGGCGGCCCGCATCGACGCCGGGTCGTAGCCGCCGCCGTGGCTGGATCGACCACTCGTCCAGTCGGACGACACCTTGTCGGGCGGAGGCGGGGTTGCCGGACGGTACGGAGATCGCGCGCCCGCAGCGGATGGCTGGTGCGGTGGCGCGCTGCCGGACGATCCGGTCGCCGCCGGGGGATCGGGAGATCGCGAACGCGCGGACTGGCTCGTACCGCTCGGGGCGGTTCGGCGGGCCCGGTCCAGGGCCGCGCGCTGGGCGGGGTCGCGCAGGAGCGCCCAGGCGGCGTTGATCGCCGCCATCCGCTCGACACCCTCGGAACCCGCGACGTCCGGGTGGTATTTCTGGGCGAGCCGGCGGTAGGCGGCCTGGATCACCTCGTCCTCCGCCTCCGAATCGACCTGGAGGATCTTGTAGGGGTCGGGAGCGCCCGTCATCGAGGCGCACCGGCGTCGGGTGTGGCCGGGTCGTCGGGTGTGGCCGGATTGGCGGTCGGCCTGGCCACGTCGGGCGCGACCGTGGTCTCCGTCGTTGTCGCCGTCGTGTTCTCCGACGCCGGCCCAGCCGCCGCGGCGGTCCGCTCGTCGGCGGGCGGGTCGACCAGCGTCGGCCGGTCCTTGATCATCGCGACTGCCTCGTCCGGGCTCGCCGGCACCGTGTCGACTCGATGGAACGCATAGCGGAAGACGTCGCGTGCCGCGGCCGCGATCGGCAGGGCGAGGATCGCTCCGAGGAGCCCGCCGATCGAGCCACCAACGACAAGGGCGAGCATGACGATCGTCGGGTGGAGTTCGATGGCATCGCCCTGGATCTTGGGCACCAGGATGTTGTTCTCGACCTGCTGGATGATCAGATACAGGAGCAGCGCGGCGAGGGCGGGCTGAGTCCCGACCGTCAGCGCCAGCAGGATCGCGGGGATGGCCGCCAGGATCGGGCCGATGATCGGCAGCAGCTCGAAAATGCCAGCGATGACCGACAGAAAGATCGCGAACCGGCCGAACACCGGGTCGACGGTGAGGCTCAGGATCATCAGCCCGATGAACGTTGCGATCCCGACGGTGATGCCCAGGAACAGCTGACCGCGCAGCCACTGGCCGAAGACGCGAAGCGTGAGACCGCTGACCGCCCGGACGTCCGGCCGCCACTCGGCGGGCATCGACCGCTGGGCGGCCGCGGCGAGTGCCGGACGATCCTTGATCAGATAGAAGGCCCAGACCGGAACGATGATGTAGGCGACGACCGTCCCGAGCAGGCCCGCCGCGACGTTCAGGACGGGCAGGAGCGACGTGGGGTCGATCGAGCCGATGCCGCCGCTCACGTCGGCCAGGGCAGCGTCGATCGCTTCGCGGATCGCCGGTGGCAGGTCGAGGTGGGCGTACTGGTCCGCGAGCTGGGCCGAGAACCGCGGGAACTCAGTGATGAACGTCGAGATCTCGTCGGCGAGGGGCCGGAGCATGACCCGCAGTCCCTGGTAGATCGCGACTGTCGCGATCACGTACACGATCAGGACCGAAACCCAGCGCGGCAGGCCGCGCCGGGACAGGCGCTCGACCGGGATGTCGAGGAGGTAGGCGATGATCAGGCCGACGATGAACGGGCCGAGCGACGACCGGCCCGCGTAGAGGATGATGCAGATCAGAACCGCGGCGACGATGACGATGGCGACTCGCGGACTGAGCGGGCCCAACGTCGCCCGCGCCGGCGCCGTCGGCGTGATCACCCGGTCCTCCATCGCTCGGGCAGACTAGCAGACGTGGATCCCCGATCCGACCGCCCCAGTCCGCCATCGACGCCGCCCCGCGAACAGTCGGCGGGGGAGAGCACGGGCCCGCCTGTCGCGGTCGTCGCCGAGCCGCGCCAACGCTGGCGACTCACGTTTGCCCGTGAGCCGGTGCCCGTCGAACAGGTTGGCCGGGTGGCGCTCGATCAGTGGCTGGAGACCCTCGTGGCGTCGGGCCTGCCGGTCGCGGGTCTCGAGGCGGGCGGAACAGGCCGGGCCAGAATCGCGTTTGGTGCGCCCCTGCCGGCGGGCATGGGCGGCGCTGCCGAGCTGGCGGACCTCTACCTGCTGGAGCGGCGGGTGACCTGGCAGGTTCGCGAGGCGCTCGAGCCGTTACTGCCGCCCGGACATCGCTGGGTCGGCGCCGAGGACGTCTGGCTCGGCGCGCCGCCGCTGGCGGGCCGGGTGGCGGCCGCCGACTGGAGGGTGGAGCTCGAGCCGGTCGCGCCGTCCGATGTCGAGCGGGTGCGCGCCGCCGGCCGCGCCCTGCTCGCGGCCACGGAGCTGCCGCGGACTCGGACCAAGGGCGGCCAGGACAAGCGCTACGATCTCCGACCGCTCGTCGCCGACCTGGCTGTCGAGGACGATCAGGCCCGATCGGACGCGGGGGCGGGCGCGGCGCTCGCTGTCTGTTTCCGAACGCGGATCCACCCCGAGCTCGGGTCGGGCCGGCCGGAGGAGGTCGTCGCGGCGCTGGTGGATCTGGCGAGCGTTGCCCTCGAGACGCTCGGGATCGTGCGGACACGGCTGGTCCTGGCCGAGGACCTCACCCGCGAGCGAACGCCGGGACGTCGCTAGTTCCGCGCGTCAACTTCGTGGAGCCGGGCCGTGATTGACGCTCGGCGGCCTCTCGCCATACACTCCGTCGTCCGGCTTGGAGGCGACGTCGTCGCCGGCCCTGCCCGGCGTCTTTCCCTGTCCGTTGTCGCGGTCGGACCACGACCGCCACGCCAGCGTTTTCGAAGGGTTCCATGTACGCAGTCATCGAGACCGGCGGGAAGCAATATCGCGTCGAGGTCGGCACCGAGCTCGAGGTCGAGCTTCTCGAGGCGGAGCCGGGCGACAACATCACGATCGAGCGGGTCCTTCTCGTTGCCGACGGCGACGAGTCGACGATCGGCCGGCCGGTGATCGAGAACGCAGCCGTGCTGGCCGAGGTCGTCCGCCGCGATCGCGGCGAGAAGCTGATCTCGTTCAAGTACCGCCCGAAGGCTCGGACCCGGGTCAAGAAGGGTCATCGCCAGGAGCTGATGATCCTCCGAATCACCGATGTCAAGCTCGGCAACAAGAGCGCGGCCGCCGACAAGAAGAAGGCCGACGCCGCCGCGAAGACCGAGCGCCAGCGTCTCGAGGAGGCTGCCGCGAAGCAGGCGGCCGAGGACGCCGCGTTGGCCGACAAGCTGGCCAAGACCGCCGCCGCCAAGGCGCCGGCCAAGAGCTCGGCAGCCAAGGACGACACGAAGGCGACGGCCAAGCCGTCCACGAAGGCCGCGGCCAAGCCGGCAGCGAAGACGACGACCAAGGCATCGACCGCCAAGGCCGACACGAAGAAGACCGCCACCCCGCGGGCCAAGACCCAGAGCGGCGCGGCCGACGCCAAGCCCGCCGCCAAGCCGAAGGCCAAGCGCGCGCCAACGAAGAAGGACGAGTAGACGCCATGGCCCACAAGAAAGCCGGATCGAGCTCCAAGAACGGCCGCGACTCGGTCGGCCAGCGCCTCGGCGTCAAGGTCGGTGACGGCCAGCTCGTCCCGGCCGGCTCGATCATCGTCCGCCAGCGCGGCATGACGTTCCTGGCCGGCACCGGCACGGGGCTCGGCCGAGATTACACCGTGTTCGCGACGCTGACCGGCAAGGTCAAGTTCGAGCATGCCACCAAGCGAAAGAAGCGGATCCGGATCGAGGCCGTCGAGGCTCCGACCAGCGCGGCGCCAGCTGCCGCGAAGAAGACCGCCAGGAAATCAGCGGCCCGAACACAGGCCGCGGCTGCCGAGGCCTGACCGGCCGCAGCCAGTAGCCGGCGATCACCGGCTGGGCCATTGCCCGGCACGGACGACGTCGGAGGAGAGCACATCGTGAAGCCCGACATCCATCCCAAGTATTTCGAGGCCAAGGTCCATTGCGGATCCTGCGGCCGTGAGTGGACCGTGGGGTCCACCAGCTCGGAGCTCCGCGTCGACGTCTGTTCGCAGTGCCACCCGTTCTTCACGGGGACCCAGAACATCATCGACACGGCCGGCCAGGTCGAGCGGTTCCAGAAGCGCCTGGAGCGCTCTGCTCGGGCCTAGGTCCTGGTGGGTCTCACGCGCGACGCCGAACGGCGGGTCTCCGGACTCGCCGTTCTCGATTCTCGGGGTCTGGCGGTTCGGCAGGACATGTCCACCGTTCCGTTAGCCACATCCCCGAGCCGGCCCATTCGCCGGCCCGATCAGGCTGTTGACGGCGCTGATCGCTGTGGCTGATCAGGACGAGTTTGTGCACGCTTGGCGCTCTCACCGATCAGACGATTCTGGCCCGAACCACGCGCCGGCCGCGCTCGCCTGTTTGCGATTTGATCAACCAGGCCGATCAGGGGTCCCGACCGGCGAGAAGGCCGCGCCGGCGATCAATGGATCAGGGGCGTGGAATGAACCGCAGCCATGGCTCCGTACTCTCATCAGGTCGGTGGGCGACGAACGGCAGGAGGCACCCTGTCCGAGCGGCTCGTCGAGCAAACTCGAAGCGGCGATGTCGAGCATTCGTCGCCCTGATCGAGGAGCGGCAAGTGGCGATGACCCGGGTGGCGACGGCGATTCTGCGCGAACCTGCCGATGTCGCCGATGCGCTCCAGGAGACGCTCCTCGACCTCCAGGTCCGGTCTGATCCCGGTGGCCCGCCGATCGACAGCTACGACGGGCGGCGCGTCCCCGGTCCCATGCCGGTCCACGCCTATTTGGTATTCGACGTCGTCGAGCTCGATCAGGGCGGGGCCGTCCTCGAGGTGCGCGACTTCGTCGTCCGCTGAGGCGCGTCCGCTACGCTTCGTTGCGTGGTGGACCCGAGCGACGCAATGATCTGGCACGGTAATTCGCGCGAGCTCCTCGCCCGGGTCGCAGACGCGTCGGTCGACCTGATCTGCACCGACCCGCCCTACAACCTCGGCGGTTACTCGACCGGCAATATCGACATGAGCTGGCGCAAGTCGTTCAACAACGATGTCGCCGACTGGGATCACGCGTTCGAGCCGGCGGAGTGGCTGGCCGAGTTCCGGCGCGTCCTGAAGCCGACGGGCACCGTGTTCGCATTCACCTCGTACAACATGCTCGGTCGCTGGCATGAAGTGTTCGATCCGGTCTACGACACGTTCCAGTTCGTCGTCTGGCACAAGACGAACCCGCCGCCGAAGCTCCGCCGGGTCGGCTTCCTGAACTCTTGCGAGCTGATCGTCGCGTGCTGGGACAAGGGTCACACCTGGAACTTCGGACGCCAGCGCGACATGCACAACTTCATCGAGGCGCCGATCTGCGGCGGCAGGGAGCGCACGAAGGACCCTGTCCATCCCACCCAGAAGCCGCTCCGGGTGCTGCGCCAGCTCGTGGAGTGGGGCTCGAACCCGGGCGACCTTGTCCTCGACCCGTTCATGGGCGTCGGCTCGACCGGCGTTGCGGCTGTGGAACTCGGGCGGAGGTTCATCGGGATGGAGCTGGACGAGGGCTACGTCGCGGCGGCCCGACGACGGATGGACGACGCCGTTTCCCGGCTCGTCGTGGACGAAGCTGCGCCGGCGGTCTGACGCGTCCTGGGCGACGCGCGAACACCGAGGTCTGAGCCGCGCCATCGGCGTCAGCCGGTAGACTTCGCGAATGCCTCGCTATTCCTACGGCGGTCAGGCCCTGATCGAGGGCGTCCTGATGCGTGGTCGCGACGCGCTCGCTGTCGCCTTCCGTCATCCCGACGGCCGGATCGTGTACGCCACCGAGCGGCTCGATTCCGGCTTCCACGGCTCGCGCTGGGCGAAGATGCCATTCCTGCGCGGACTGATCGTGCTCTACGAGACCCTGATCGTCGGCACCCGCTGGCTCGTCCGGAGCGCCTCGCTCCAGGCCGCAGGCTCCGGCGAGGAGGGCGAAGAGAGCGTCGAGCTCGGCAAGGGCTCGATCGCGCTGATGCTCGGGCTGACATTGCTCGCCGGGGTCGGGATCTTCTTCCTGCTGCCGCTCCTGATCGCGAGCGTCACCACGGCGAACATCGACAACGGCGTGGTGCAGCATCTCGTCGAAGGCTTGATCCGGGTCGCGATCTTCATCGGCTACCTGCTCCTGATCTCGCAGGCCGCGGACATTCGGCGGGTCTTCCAGTACCACGGCGCCGAGCACATGACCATTCACGCGCTTGAGGCCGGCGAAACGCTCGTCGTCGAGAATGTCCGCAAGTACCCGACGGCACACCCCCGCTGCGGGACCGAGTTCCTGGTCGTCGTCATCGCCCTCTCGATCGTCGCGTTCAGCCTGGTCGGGCGGCAGGAGCCGCTCGTCATGATCGGCAGCCGGATCGCGCTGATCCCGGTCATCGCGGCCGTCGGCTACGAGATCCTGAAGTGGGGCGCGCGGCACCGCGCCAACCCGATCGTCCGGACGATCATGTATCCCGGGATCCTCGTCCAGATGATCACGACGAAACAGCCGACGCCGGACATGATCGAGGTCGCGATCGTCTCGATGGAGCAGGCCCTCCAGGCTGACGGCGAGTCGGTGCCGGAGGGCTCGGCCCAGTTTCCGCGCGATCCCCTCGAGTTGCCGGGCACGAGCACAAAGGGCGAGGCGGCGGCAGCGACCGCCGTGACGATCGATCCGCCCCTTCCGGGAGCATGAGCGGCGACGCTGATCGGACCGGTCTGGACTCCCGCCTCCGGGAGGTCGTCAGCCAGTACGAGGATGTCCAGGCCGAGCTCGCGACCCCGGAGGTCTCGCGCGACCCGGACCGGATTCGCGACCTCGGCCGGGAACTGGCCCGGCTCGAGCCTGTCGTCCAGGCGTTCCAGGCGCTGGAGACGACCCGGACCGAGCTCGCCGGCGCGCGCGAGATGCGCGAGAGCGGCGACGCCGACGCCGAGATGAAGGCGATGGTCGCCGACGAGATCGATCGCCTGGTCGCCGACGAGGACCGCCTCGTCGAGGAGATGAAGGTCCTCCTGCTGCCTCGCGACCCCAACGACGATCGCGACGTGATCATGGAGATCCGGGCCGGCGCCGGTGGCGACGAGGCCGCCCTCTTCGCCGCCGAGCTCCTCCGGATGTACACCCGCTACGCCGAGAAGCATCGCTTCAAGCCGGAGCTCCTGAGCGTCAACGCGACCGGGATCGAGGGCGTCAAGGAGGCGATCGTCCAGATCCACGGAGACGGTGCGTACAGCCGCTTCAAGTTCGAGGGCGGCGTTCACCGCGTCCAGCGGATCCCGGCGACCGAATCGTCGGGCCGCATCCACACCTCGACCGCGACGGTCGTGGTCATGCCCGAGGTCGATGACATCGCGATCGAGATCGACGAGGAGAAGGACCTCCGGATCGACGTCAAGCGCTCATCCGGGCCGGGTGGCCAGTCCGTGAACACGACCGACTCGGCCGTCCGGATCACCCACCTCCCGACCGGGCTCGTCGTCGAGATCCAGGACGAGAAGAGCCAGCACAAGAACAAGGCGAAGGCGATGTCCGTGCTCCGCTCGCGGCTCTACGACCGCGAGCTGATGAAGCAGCGCGAGGCCGATTCGGCCGCCCGTCGATCGATGGTCGGCGGCGGCGATCGGTCCGACAAGATCCGGACGTACAACTTCCCCCAGGATCGCCTCACCGATCACCGGATCGGGCTCGACCTGTCGGCCCTGCCGCGGGTCATGGACGGCGAGATCGACCGACTGATCGACGCCCTCGTGATGGCCGACCAGGCAGACCGACTGGCGTCGGTCACCGGAGGTGACGATGGCGCAGCGACCTGACGCCCCGCCGATCAACGACGCCATCGCGAGCGATCCGTTCGGCTCGGGCCAGCCGACCGTGTCCGCGTCGGCCACGCCGGCCGGTTCGGCGGAGCCTGCTGGTCCGGCGGCCTCGCCCGTGACCGCCGCGGCTGCGGCATCGGCCACGCCGGTCCGGCCCGGGCTCGCCGGGGATGTCCTGTTCGTCGAGCCGCGCCTCGTCAAGATCGAGCAGGCCACGGACCTGGGCTCGGTCCAGGTCCTCAAGCACGGGAATCTCTATCTCCTGACCGACCCGTTCGGTGACATCCACCCCGATTCGCGCGGTCTCGGCCTGTACCACGCCGACACCCGGATCCTGTCGTGCTGCGTTCTCCGCGTCGGCGGCGGCCGGCCGGTCCTCCTCCAGGGCTCGATGGGCGCCAACTTTCACGGCTCGATCCAGCTGACGAACCCGAGCGCTGACCGCAACCAGGACGCCAAGGTCCACCCAACCGAGGCGGCAGCCGGCCGGACGATCGGCATCTCGCGCGACCGGCTCATCGGGGTCGACGGGATGGAGGAGCGAGTCCGGATCGTCAATCACGCCGAGCGCGAGCTGGATTTCTCGGTGGAGCTCGCGCTGGGTGCCGATTCGGCCGACATCTTCGAAGTCCGCGGCTATCCTCGGCCCGAGCGCGGCACGCTGCTCCCGATCGCCCTGACGGCGACCCGCGCGACCTTCCGCTACGACGGCTTGGACGGCATACGCCGCTCGACCCACATCGCTTTCTTCGACGCAGCCCAGGACTTCGGACCGATCGACGGTCGGTCGCAGGATGCGCTCGGCCAGGGCGGCTCGGTCCGCTATGCATGGGATATCCAGCTGGCGCCGGGCGATCGGCGGGACCTGCGCTGGACGATCTGGTCCGACAGCGTCCGGGTCGGCCCGGGACGGACCGGCGGGGACACCACGCCGTACACGGCCGAGCGGACGATCCTCGCCGGGACCGCGGCAGGAACCACCACCCAGACCCCGAGCGACAGCGTTCCGCTCTTCCCGGAGCCCCCGCGAGTAAGCGCCGATGACGGGGCGACGTCGTATCACGCCTGGAGCCGCGGGACGACCTCGATCTCGACCGATCACGAGCTGTTCAACCTGACCCTCGGTCGGTCCCTCGCGGACCTCCGCCTCCTGATCAACGACGGACCCGGACCGGACCAGCGCTACGTCGCGGCCGGCGTGCCGTGGTTCACGACCCTCTTCGGGCGGGATGCATTGATCGCCTCGCTCCAGTCGCTGGCGTTCCGGCCCCAGATCGCGGTCGAGACCCTCGCCGTCCTCGCCGCGTACCAGGCGACCGAGGTCGACGACTGGCGTGACGCCGAGCCCGGCAAGATCCTCCATGAACTGCGGATGGGCGAGATGGCTGGCGCCGGTGAGCTGCCGCACACGCCGTATTACGGCTCGGTCGACTCGACGCCTCTGTGGCTGATCGTGTTCGGGGCCACATTCGACTGGACCGGCGACCGGGAGTTCCTCGACCGCTTCTGGCCGAACGCAATCGCGGCCCTCGAGTGGATTGACCGCTGGGGCGACAAGGACGGTGACGGGTTCGTCGAGTACGAGCGGCGGTCGTCGCGCGGTTTGCTCAACCAGGGCTGGAAGGACTCCGGCGACGCGATCCGCGACCGCAACGGCCACGGGCCGACGATGCCGGTCGCGCTGGCCGAGGTCCAGGGCTATGTCTACGACGCCAAGCGGCGGATGGCCGGACTGGCGACCGTGCGCGGCGACACGGCCATGCGCGACCGCCTCCTGGCCGAGGCCGAGACGCTCCGGACCCGGTTCGAGGAGGCGTTCTGGGTCGAGGACCAGCGCTACTACGCGATGGCCCTCGACGGCCAGAAGCGCCACCTCGATGCGATCGGCTCGAATGCGGGCCAATGCCTGTGGTCCGGAATCGCCTCTCCGTCCCGTGCCCGCGACGTCGCCGATCGGCTGATGAGCCCGGCGATGTTCTCCGGCTGGGGCATCCGGACGTACGCCGAGGGGCAGCCGGGCTACAACCCGATCGGCTATCACACTGGCTCGGTCTGGCCTCACGACACGTCGCTGATCGCGGCCGGCATGAAGCGCTACGGGTTCGACGAGGAGTCGAACCGGCTGGTCGGCCACGTCTTCCAGGCCGCCCAGCATTTCGACCAGTACCGCCTGCCTGAGCTGTTCTGCGGCTTCGACCGCGATGAATCGGTGCTTCCCGTGCCGTACCCCGTGGCGTGCTCGCCCCAGGCATGGGCCGCCGGGGCGTCGTTCCTGTTCCTGGAGACGATGCTCGGGCTGCGGCCGCACGCCTCCTCGGGCGAGCTCGAGCTGCACCACCCGAACCTGCCCGACTGGATCGGCAAGGTCACGCTCAACAACCTCCGGATCGGCGACGCCTCGGTCGACCTGCTGTTCCACCGCTGGCGCGGCACGACCTCGGCAGAGGTCCTCCGCAAGGTCGGCGACCTGTCGGTCACGATCCGGCTCTGATCGCCGGCAACCCGGCCCCAGCGGCGAGGAGCAAACCCGTTTTGGCGACGATCCAGGACTGCATCGCGGACGCGACCCAGCGCCTCCGGGCGGCCGGCTCCGAGACTGCCCGGCTGGACGCCGAGCTGTTGCTCGGCTGGGCGGTGAACGTCGACCGGACCGCGCTGATCGCCCACCGTGACGCGCCGGTCGGGGCCGATGCCCAGGCCCGGTTCGAGGCGGCGGTCACGCGCCGCGCAGCCGGCGAACCTGTCGCCTACATCCGCGGGATCAAGGAGTTCTTCGGACTCGCCTTCGCCGTCGATGCGCGGGCGCTGATCCCACGGCCCGAGACCGAGGCCCTTGTCGACCTCGCGGTCGGCGAGGTGATGAGCCGGCTTGCCGCCCGACCGGGCGAGGCGGGCGGCGGCCCCGGCGCCGGCGGGGACCCGATCCGGATCGCCGACATCGGCACCGGCAGTGGCGCGATCGCCGTGGCCCTCGCGGTCGCACTCCGGAATCGCCGCGTCGTGATGGGCCGGAACGTGACGATCGCGGCAACCGAGGTCTCGCCCGAGGCGCTGGACCTTGCCCGTGAGAACGCCGTCGGCCATGCGGCCGCCGACGGGATGCGATTCATCGAGGCCGACCTGTTCCCGCCCGTTCTCCCCGACAACGGCGCGCCGTTCGACATCCTCCTCGCCAACCTCCCGTACGTCCAGTCCGACGCCATCGCCGGCCTGCCGATCGCGACGTCGTTCGAGCCGCGCCTGGCCCTCGACGGAGGACCTGACGGCCTCGATGTCATCCGGGCCGTGGCCGAGCGGCTACCGGACGTGCTCACCGATGACGGCGTTGCCCTGTTCGAGATCGGGGCCGACCAGGGCGCAAGCGGACCGGCTGCCGTCGGCGCCGTCCTGCCCGGCTGGCGGACATCGGTGGAGCCGGACCTGGCGAGGCTGCCGCGGGTCCTCCGGGTGGAGCGTCCGTGACCGACTCCGCCGCGCCCTCGACGCGCCCGCCCCGCCAGCCTCGCCCGACTCCGGCGTTCCCGATCGGCCTGATTGCGCTCGACCTCGACGGGACGCTGATCGGCGACGACCTCGTCCTGCACGACCGGACGGTGGCCGCCATCCGGACCGCCCGCGAGCGGGGCGTCGCGGTCTCGATCGTGACCGGCCGGATGACGAGCAGCGCCCTGCCGTTCGCTCGCCGGCTCGGGCTCGTCGATCCGCTCGTGGCGTACCAGGGCGCCCTGGTCCGGGCGCTGCCCCCGCCAGCGGCCGACCCGCGGCTGGGCCGGATCCTCGCCCACCGGCCCCTGGCCGCCGCCGCCGCCCGCGAGGTGATCGCGTGGTCGAAATCGGTCGGGTTGGAACCCCACGTCAACCATCTCGAGCGGTTCGTGATTCAGGCCGACGATCCGCGGGCCGAGGACTACTCGACGTTCCTCGGCGCCCGGGCGGAGGTCGTCGACGACCTCAGGGCATGGCTCCGCTTCCCGATCTCGAAGGTGATCGCCGTTGCCACGGCGTCGGAACCGATCCCGGAATCGATCCTCGCCGCGGGACGTCGCCGGTTCGCCGGGCGGGCCGCCGTCACGATCAGCCATCCTCGATTCCTCGAATTCCTGGCGCCCGGCGTCTCGAAGCTGGTCGGGGTGCGCCATCTTTCCCGCCGGGCAGGCGTGCCGCTCGGCCGGGTGCTGGCGATCGGCGACCAGTTCAATGACCTCGAGATGCTCGCCGGGGTTGGCCACGGAGCGGCGATGGCGGGTGCCCCGCTGCCGGTCCGGGACGCTGCCCGGTACCTCGCCCCGCCGCAGGCCGAGCAGGGTGCCGCGCAGCTGATCGAGCAGCTCGCGCTCGCCTCCCCCGAGGTTGCGGCACGGTACGCCGACGCGCTCGCGCGCGGCCACGCTCACGAGCGATCGCCCGGCCAGACCGCAGACGATTCCGCGGCATGACCGCGACGGTCGTCCGCGACGACGATGCCGGTCTGGCCGAGGCGGTCGCGGTGCTCCGGGCCGGCGGGATCGTCGCCCTTCCGACGGACACGGTCTACGGGATCGCGGTCGCACTCGCCACGCCGGGCGGGGTCGAACGCCTCTTTGGCGCCAAGCGCCGCCCGCCCGACAAGGGGATCATGCTGCTCCTCGCCGACGCGTCCCAGGCTCCGACGATCGGGCAATGGCCCGGCTCCGCCGCGGCCCTCGCAGGCGCGTTCTGGCCCGGCGGCCTGACCCTCATCGTTCCGCAGCGAGCCGACGTCCCGTTGCCTGCCGCGCTCACTGCCGGTAGCGCCACGATCGGGCTGCGCGTCCCGGACCACGCCACGCCGCGGGCCCTGGCCGCCGCCGTCGGTCCGCTTCCGACCACGTCGGCCAACGTCTCGGGTCAGCCGGAGGCAGGCGATGCCGGAGCCATCGTCGAACAGCTCGGCGTCTCGATCGATCTCGTGCTCGACGGCGGTCATGCTCACGGCGGGCCGGCCTCGACCGTGATCGACTGCACCGTCGCGCCGCCCCGGATCCTGCGCATCGGCGCGGTCTCGGTCGAGGCCGTGGAAGCCGTTCTCGGCGAACGCCTGGCCGGGCCGGCCGACCCGGCCGACGTCGACGGGAAGGATCGACCGCCCGCGCCATCGTCGTCCGGCGTGGGAAGATAGCCGGGATCACCCCGGAGGGCGGCAATCGAACGCCCGCGCCCGACGCGGAGCGGCGACCCGGCGCGGAGCGGCGACCGGGACCCGGGCCAGCGAGTGGCTCGCACGGAGGAGGCACGAGGATGGCGATCCAGGAGCAGGTCCGTCCCGGACCGACGATCGCCGACGTCGACCCCGAACTGTGGGCGGCGATGGAGGACGAGCGGCACCGCCAGCACGACAAGATCGAGCTGATCGCGTCGGAGAATTACACCGCGGCCGCTGTCATGGAGGCCCAGGGCAGCTGGCTGACGAACAAGTACGCCGAGGGCCTGCCCGGCAGGCGCTACTACGGCGGCTGCGAGTTCGTCGACATCGCCGAGAACCTCGCCCGGGACCGCGCGCTCCAGCTCTTCCCGGGCGCCGAGCACGTCAACGTCCAGCCGCATTCGGGCGCCCAGGCCAACATGGCCGCCTACTTCAGCGTGATCGAGCCCGGCGACCGGATCCTGGGGATGAAGCTCGACCAGGGCGGGCACCTGACCCACGGCATGAAGCTCAACTTCTCCGGTCGGCTGTACGAGGTCCATGCGTACGGGGTTCGCGAGGACACCGAGCGGATCGACTACGACGCCCTCGAAGCGCAGGCCAGCGAGGTCCGCCCGAAGCTGATCGTTGCCGGCGCGTCGGCCTATCCGCGGACCTGGGACTTCGAGCGGATGGCGGCGATTGCCCATGGCGTCGGGGCACTCCTCTTCGTCGACATGGCCCACGTTGCCGGCCTCGTCGCCGCCGGTGTCCATCCGTCGCCGTTCCCGCACGCCGACATCGTCACGACGACGACTCACAAGACGCTCCGTGGTCCGCGCGGCGGGTTGATCTTCAGCCGCCACGAACTTCCGCCGGAGGTGAACCCGGCCGACTTTCCGAACGTGAAGGGCGCACCGTCGGCGTCGGGCGCGCTCGCCGCCACGATCGATCGGACCGTCTTCCCGGGCGTCCAGGGCGGCCCGCTCATGCACGTGATCGCGGGCAAGGCGGTCGCGTTCCAGCTCGCGCTCGGCGACGAGTTCCGGCGCGACCAGCAGCGGACGATCGACAACGCCGCGACGATGGCTGCCGTCCTGGCCGAGCGCGGCCTGCGGATCGTGTCGGGCGGCACGGACAACCACCTGATGCTCGTCGACGTGATGTCGCGAGGGGTGAGCGGCAAGGACGCCGAGCACTTCCTCGATGAGATCGGGATCACGGTCAACAAGAACCAGATCCCGTTCGACACGCAGCCGCCGAACACGTCATCGGGGATCCGGGTCGGGACGCCGGCGGTCACAGCCCGCGGGATGGGCGAGGCCGACATGCGCGAGATCGCGACACTGATCGCGGACGCGATCGAACGCCACGAGGACGCCGCCGCCCTCGTCGATCTGGCCGGCCGCGTGGCCGCGATCGCAGAGCGGTTCCCGGTGCCGGGCCTCCGCCGGTGAGCGACGCGCCCCCACGTTCCTCCCCGCTGAGCCCCCGAGCGGGCCCGTCATGAGGTTCAGCGCCAGCGCAGGGGCCACGATCCCGTACCTGCTCCTCGCGCTCGTCGCCGCTGCCGCAGTCTCCTTCCTCCTGACGCCGCTGGTTCGACGGATCGCCGTTCGCTACGACGCCGTCGACCGGCCCAACCATCGGCGGGTCAACAAGTTGCCCGTCCCGCGCGGCGGCGGCGTCGCCGTCGCCATCGCCTTCGTCCTCGTCAGTCTCGGCCTCCTCGGCCTGAACGCCGTCGCCCAGTTCGTGACCGTCCCTTCGTCGGTCCAGGCCGGGGAGCTTGTCGGCCTGTTCCTGGGCGGCATCCTTGCGACCGCGTTCGGTGTGATCGACGACGCGCTCGACCTGCGCGCCCGCTGGCAGTTCGTGGGCCAGCTCGGCCTCGCCGCGTTCGCGATCGCGCTCGGTTTCGTGGTCGACTTCGTGGCCAATCCGTTCGGGCCGGGCGTCATCCGCTTCGGTGGCGCAGTCTCGATCGGGTTCACGATCCTGTGGATCGCGGGGATGATCAACAGCATCAACTTCATCGACGGCCTCGACGGGCTGTCGTCCGGGATCGGCCTGATCGCAGCGGTGACGCTGGGCATGATCAGCCTGACGCCGCAGGTCGGCCAGCCGTTCATCGCGGTCCTGTGCTTCGCCCTCGCGGGATCGCTCCTGGGCTTCCTCCGCTGGAACTTCCACCCGGCCACGATCTTCGTCGGCACAAGCGGGGTCATGTTCCTGGGTTACACCCTTGCGGTCCTCTCGATCATGGGCACGGCCAAGGTCGCGGTGGCGATGCTCGTCCTCGCGGTCCCGATCATCGATGCCTTCTGGATCATCGTCCGCCGTCTGGTCGAGCGGCGATCGCCGTTCTCGCCGGACCGCGGACATCTCCACCATCGGCTGCTGGACGTGGGCCTGTCGCATCGCCAGACGGTGCTGCTGATCTATGCGATCTGCGTCGGATTGGCGATCCTCGCTCTGCTTCTGACCGGCGCGACCCAGATCTATGCCTTCACCGGGGTGTTCATGGCGAGCGGCTTCGTCCTGGCCCTCCTGGCCCGCGGTGGGTTCGAGCCCGACGAGCCCACGCTGAGGAGCTGAGCGGGGGTCTGCGCGTGGCCCCGAGAGGTCTTGCGGACGGTGCGAGGGTGCACCCAGTGGATCGTTCCCGCCTCCAACGGCGCCGGACTGGAGCGTGCGCCGAGGCGAAGCGATGCTAGGATCGGGCCCGGCCGCGTCCTTCCCGGCCGATTGCTCGGGGTCCGTCACTCGTGGAACTCATCGTCGGGGCGCTGGTCGTCCTCGGCTTTCTCGCGATCCTGGCCCGGATGCTCCCGCGCGACGCGGCGGGTCGGACGATGCTGCCCCGGATCGTCGACGAGTCGGTCGGCATGTGGGCTCTGCGCCGGCTGACCGGCCGGTCGCTCCTCGGGCGGCCATGGGACGACGAGGAGGAGTTCGACATCGAGGGCGCCACTCCAACGGGACTCCCCGGTGGGGCCGGACTGGCGGGCGCGCTCTCCGTCTCGGTGGCAGCCGACGACCGGCCGTCCGACCTCCAAGCCGGTCCGGTGCCGCTGGCTCCCACCTGGTCCGTCGTGTCGCGGGCGCCGACCAGGTCGGTCCCCGTCGCCGCACCGAACGCCGCCCCAGCGGCGAGCCGCGCTGGCCCCGCGCGGCGCATTCGATGGGCGCCGCTGGCCCACGGCCTCGTGGCGATCGCCGGCGTCGCTGCGAACGCCATCGTGGCCATCGCCCTCCTCAACGTGGTGCTTGCACCGCGCAGCGGCGCGGGCGATGTCCTTGGCGTCACCGGCCGACCGGAGATCACACCTCCGGGTGGCGTCGTGGTGCCGAGCGGAGACGAGGCCCCGCCGTCCGGGATCGACTCGTCGCTCGAGCCACCGACCGGCTCGCAGCGGCCGCCGCTTCCCGCTGGTCAGGCGACCGCACCGCCGGTCAAGGGACCCACGCCCACACCCCGGACGACTCCGCGGCCAACGGCCCGGCCAACGGCGACCCCGTTGGCGACACCGCCGACGGCGCCGACCCCGACGCCTGGCCCAACCGCGACCCCGACTGCGACGCCGGCCCCGACCGGCTCGCCGACCCCGACGCCCACGCCGACTCCTGGGCCGACGCCGACCCCGCAACCGACCCGGATCCAGACGCCGGACCCGACGCCCAGCGCCTGATCCGATCCGTACGACGCGCGCCGGCCGCCACTCGGTGCTCGTGGATTCGGTCCTGTTGCCGCTCCGGCGCGGAACCCTCTGCTATACTCCGCGCGCTTTGTCAGGACGCCCATGATCGAGCCCGGACGGGCTGGGGCTTACCTCGCTCTCTTCGGCGAAATCGGCCTCGTTCTCCTGGTCACGACCCTGGCAGGCGTGCTCGCCGGATACTGGGTGGACCAGCAGCTCGGGACGCTTCCCGTGATGGTGCTGGTGGGCCTGCTGGCGGGAATGGGAATGGGAGCGCTCGCCGTCCGGCGATTGATCAACCGGTTCCTGGCCACCTTCGACGACTGATCCCCAGCGCGAGACCAGCGACCCGGCGCGAGCCGCGAGGCACGCACCTCCAGGAGCACACTTGACCGACCGACCCGACCGCGACCGGCGCACCGACGCCGAGCGGAGGATGCAGGAGGCCCTCGGCCCGGACCTCGCCAGCGACGCCGCGGGCGCAGCTGGTGCGGTCACCCAGCCGACCACGAGCATCCGCAAGCCGCTCCTCCTGATCGTCCTCGCGATCGTCGCCCTGACGGTCGTCAGCTTCATCGTCTCGCCGCCGCTCGGCGTCAACGCCGAGGGCCGCTCCGATCCGTCGGTGCCGTTCTCCTACCCGGCCGACGCGATCAAGGCGAACTTCGAACTCCCCGTCCCCCACGTCGTCTGGCCGCCGGGTCACCACATCCCACAGGGGATCGCGGTGTTCGACGTGTCGATCCCGTCGACCCTGTTCACCGGCTGGATCGTGATGGCGGTGATCATCGTCGTCGCCTTCTTCCTGTCGCGATCGATCCGGCTCGTACCGACGGGCGGTCAGAATGCCCTCGAGTACGCGTACGAGGGGCTTGCCAACTTCGCGACGTCGCTGGGCGGCCCACAGGCGCGCCGCTACGTCCCGATCTTCGTGACGTTTTTCCTGTACATCCTGCTGAGCAACTGGAGCGGGCTCCTGCCCGGCGTCGGCCGGACCCAACAGCTTCGTGCCCCGACGAGCGACGTGAACATGACGATCGGGCTGGCCCTCGTCAGCTTCTTCCTGTTCCACATCGAGGGCGTGCGTGCCCTCGGCGTCGGCGGTTACCTCGGCAAGTTCTTCAACGTCAGCGGGTTCAAGGACGGCGTTGCGGCCGGCGTGATCGGTCTCTTCGTCGGGATCCTCGAGTTCTTCCTCGAGTTCATCAAGCCGGTCACGCTGTCGATGCGACTCTTCGGCAACATCTACGCGGGGGAGATCGCCCTCGGCGTGATCACCGGCCTGACATTCGCGATCATCCCGGTCGCCATGGTCAGCCTGGAATTCCTGCTGAACTTCATGCAGGCCCTGATCTTCTCGGTCCTCACCCTCATGTTCACGATCATCGCAACGGAGGGCCATCACGAGGAGGAGCATGAGGAAGCGCACGCAGGCGCCGCAGAGCACCTTCCGGAAGGCAACATCGCCCCGTCGCCCGCCCCCGGCTGACGCTGCGGACGGTTGACGGAACCAACCCACCACTCACGGCCCATCACCCGGCACCGACCGGGAATCGCAGGAGGATCAACGACACATGGACACACTCGGAGCCGGAATCGCGGCCCTCGGCGTCATCGGACCCGGCATCGGGATCGGGATCCTGACCGGCATGTCGACCAGCGCGATCGGGCGGAACCCCGACGCGGCCGCCCAGATCCGGGCGACCTTCATCATCGGCGCGGCGTTCGCCGAGGGCCTCGGCGTCCTCGCGGTCGTCGTCGGCATCCTCGCGATCTTCCTCGGCTAAGCGGCCGACCGGGACCGATCACCGTGGACTTCCTGTCGGTCGCGGGCGCCGTCGCCCACGGCTCCATCGCGCTCGCCGCAGAAGAAGGCGTCGCTGAGCCGGGCTTCCAGATCAACCTGTTCTGGATCCTCGCCCAGGCGCTCAGCTTCCTGCTGTTCTTCGCGATCCTGTATCTCGTCGCCTTCCGCCGGATCGGCGCGACCCTCGAGGACCGTCGCTCGAAGATCGAGCAGGGCCTGAAGGACGCCGAACAGGCCCGCAAGGATCGCGAGCAGGCCGAGGCCGAGCGGGCCGCCACCCTGGCCGAGGCGCGTCGCGAGGCGAACGAGATCCTGACCCGGGCCCAGAAGGTGGCCGACGAGTCGCGTGAGCGCGATCTCGCCGCCACCCGCGAGGAGCTCGAACGGATCCGTGTCCGAGCGAGCGCCGACATCGAATCCGAGAAGCAGCGGGCGATCGGCGAGCTCCGTGCCGAGGTCGCCGACCTGGCCCTTCGCGCGGCAGGCCGGGTCGTCGGCGAGACGATGACCGACGAGCGCCAGCGGCGTCTCGTCGAGGAGTTCCTGGCCGAGGCGACCCCGGCCGGCGGCTCGGGCGTGTCCCGCGGCTCGGGCGACTCGGGCGCGAACCAGGATCGGAACGCCTGATGGCCAAGCGCGACAGCGCGCCCCGGCGCTACGCCGAGGCCGCCTTCCAGCTCGCCGACCGCGACGGCTCGATCGAGACGTGGCGCACGGAGCTGGAGAGCGCGGTCGCGACGATGGACGGGCAGCTGATGCCCGTCCTCGCCAACCCGTCGCTGCCGCTCGACGACCGGCTGAAGGCCGCGGACCAGGTGTTCGCGGGTCTCAGCCAGCCTGTCCGCAACCTCATCCTCCTGCTCGTCCGGCGTCACCGGATCGAGCAGCTCCCGCGCGTCGCCAGCGAGTTCGCGCGACTCGACGACCGGCGCAACGGGATCACCCACGCCACCGCCACGAGCGCGGCACCGCTGACGGATCTCGAGGTCAAGGCCCTCACGGCCCGGCTCGAACAGATGACCGGCGGCACGATCGCACTCAAGACCGACATCGACGAGGACCTGCTCGGCGGGCTCGTCGTCCGTGTCGGCGATCGACTCATCGACGGGAGCGTCCGGGGCCGCCTCGAGCGACTACGGAATCAGCTCACCAACGGGACCATTTGAACCGCCGCGCTCATTGAGAGCGCCCACCCGCCCACCCTCACGATCAGCTGCCGCGAGACCCTGGAGACCCAACTGATGGCCATCCGATCCGACGAGATCACCAGCATCATCAAGTCGTCGATCGATTCGTTCGACGCGGCGACCGAGACGCGCAGCGTCGGGAGGGTTGTCGAGGTCGGCGACGGGATCGCCCAGATCTACGGGCTTGACGGCGCCCTCGCGTCCGAGATGCTCGAGTTTCCCGGCGGGGTCATGGGCATGGCCCTGAACCTCGAGGAGGAGACTGTCGGCGCCGTGATCCTCGGCGACGCCCGGGCGATCAAGGAAGGCGACACGGTCAAGACCACAGGGCGCGTCGTCGAGGTGCCCGTTGGCCAGGCGCTCCTGGGCCGGGTCGTCGACCCCCTCGGGCGGCCGATCGACGACAAGGGCCCGATCGACTCGAAGACGACCCGTCCTGTCGAGCGGATCGCCCCCGGCGTCATCGTCCGCAAGTCGGTCGACACCCCGGTCCAGACCGGCATCAAGGCGATCGACGCCCTGATCCCGATCGGCCGCGGCCAGCGCGAGCTGATCATCGGCGACCGTCAGACGGGCAAGACCGCGATCGCGATCGACACGATCATCAACCAGAAGGGCAAGGGCCTCGTCTGCATCTACGTCGCGATCGGCCAGAAGCTGTCGACCGTGGCCCAGACCGTGGCCGTCCTCGAGCAGAACGGGGCGATGGGCCACACGATCGTCGTCGTGGCCGGGGCCGAGGATCCGGCGCCGCTCCAGTACCTCGCTCCCTACGCCGGCGTCACGATCGGCGAGGAGGTCATGGAGAACGGCGTCGAGGTCGAGGGCGAGGGTCTCGTCAAGGACGCCCTGTGCGTCTACGACGACCTGAGCAAGCACGCCTGGGCGTACCGCGAGATGTCGCTCCTGCTCCGCCGCCCGCCCGGGCGGGAGGCGTACCCCGGCGACGTGTTCTACCTCCACTCCCGGCTGCTCGAGCGGGCAGCCCGGATGAACGACGAGAACGGCGGCGGCTCGCTGACCGCGCTCCCGATCATCGAGACGCAGGCCGGCGACGTGTCGGCGTACATCCCGACCAACGTGATCTCGATCACCGACGGCCAGATCTTCCTCGAGACCGACCTGTTCAACGCCGGCCAGCGGCCCGCCCTGAACATCGGCATCTCGGTGTCGCGCGTCGGTTCGGCGGCCCAGACCAAGGCGATGAAGCAGGTCGCGGCGCCGCTCAAGCTGGACCTGGCCCAGTACCGCTCGCTCGCCGCGTTCGCCCAGTTCGCGTCGGACCTCGACAAGGCCACCCGCGATCAGCTGACCCGGGGCGAGAAGCTGTCCGAGATCGTCAAGCAGCCGCAGTACCAGCCGCTCGCGGTCGAGAAGCAGGTCACGATCCTGTACGCGGCCACGAAGGGCAAGCTCGACGACGTCCCGACGCCCAAGGTCAAGGAGTTCGAGACCGGCCTGTACCGCTTCCTCGAGACCGAGCAGCCCGAGATCCTCGACGAGCTCGGCAAGACGAACAAGCTGACTGACGAGCTGACCGCCGCCCTCGACAAGGCCATCGACGCCTTCCGAGAAAGCTTCAACGCCTGATGGTCGAGGCACGACCCGCCGGATCGGTCCGCGTGGTCCGCGTGGCCCGCGCCGCGCGCGCAGCGGCTCCTTTGCGGCCTGCGTCGCGTTCGGTCGTGCGCGGCGCGGCCAGGGCCGTCCCGCCGTTGCCCGCCCAGCGGGTTATGCGACGGGCGAAACCCGCGGCCAGGGCCCATCGGACCCTTTCGTCCGTCGGATTGCCCGTCGAGTGGGCAGATCGACGACTGAGCGGGCGGAACGTGGGCCCTGACGGGCTGTCGTTCGTCGTAGAGCCCGCCCAGCGGGCATCGACCACCCGGGCCGGCACGCTCACGCGCGGCGGCGCGCGTCCGAGCGTCAGCAGCGGCCGCGCGGACGCCACGGAGCATGCCCATGGCTAGCCAGCGCGATATCCGGCGCCGGATCCAGAGCTCGAAGAACATCAAGCAGATCACCCGGGCGATGCAGTTCGTGGCGGCGTCGAAGTTGAAGCGCGCCCAGGAAGCGACCCTCGCCTCGCGGCCCTATTCGGACAAGCTCGACGAGGTCCTCGCCGACCTCGCGATCGTGCTCGGCGGCGAGGATCATCCGCTCCTCGTCCGGCGTGAAGGTGGTAAGCGCCTGATCGTTCTGATCACGACCGATCGCGGTCTGGCCGGCGCCCTGAACACGAACACGATCCGGTTCGCCGCCCAGCAGATCACCGAGAATGCGGGCGACCTGGCCGTCGTCACCGTCGGCCGCAAGGGACGCGACGCGATGCGCCGCGCCCGGGTCCCGCTCGAGGCCCACTTCGAGGGCTTCGGCGACAAGCCGGCCTTCGCCGACGTCCTGCCGCTCGCTCGTCTGATCACCGACTCGTATCTCGACGGCACGTACAACCAGATCGATATCGTCTACAGCATGTTCGTCTCGACCCTCGCCCAGAAGCCGTCGATGATGGAACTGCTCCCGGTCGATCCGCCCGAGGACACCGAGGGCATTCCCGGCAACCAGATCATCTTTGAGCCGACCGCAGCGGCCGTCCTCGAGCGCCTCCTCCCGCGCTACGTCGCGACCCGCCTGTTCCAGGCGGTCCTCGAGAGCAAGGCCAGCGAGGAATCGAGCCGGATGGTCGCGATGAAGAACGCGACCGAGAACGCCGACGAGCTCATCGAGGACCTGACCCTTTCCTACAACAAGGTCCGCCAGTCCAACATCACCCGCGAGATGATCGAAATCGCGTCCGGCGCCAGGGCCGGCTGACGCGAGCAGGAGGCAACATCCCCATGGCGAGCGCCGCACCGGCCAGCGCGACCGGTCACGTGATCCAGATCACGGGCCCGGTCGTCGACATCGAGTTCCCGTCCGGCCAGCTGCCGGCGATCTACAACGCCGTCGCGATCCAGCGTGAGGGCCAGCCCGATCTCGTCTGCGAGGTTCAGCAGCACCTCGGCAACAACTGGGTCCGGGCGGTGGCGATGACGACGACCGACGGTCTCGCCCGCGGCGTGGCGGTCCTCGACACCGGCGGTCCGATCTCCGTCCCGGTGGGCGAGGTCACGCTGGGGCGCGTGTTCGACGTCCTCGGCAACGCGATCGACGGCAAGGAGGCCGTCTCGCGCGAAAAGACCCTGCCGATCCACCGCTCCGCGCCGGCCTTCGACCAGCAGACGACCGAGGTCGAGGTCTTCGAGACTGGCCTGAAGATCATCGACCTGATCTGCCCGTTCAAGAAGGGCGGCAAGATCGGCATCTTCGGCGGCGCCGGGGTCGGCAAGACCGTCATCATCCAGGAGCTGATCAACAACGTCGCCCAGGAGCACGCTGGTGTGTCGGTGTTCGCCGGCGTCGGCGAGCGCTCGCGCGAGGGCAACGACCTCATCCACGAAATGACCGAGTCGGGCGTCATCAAGAGCACGGCTTTCGTGTTCGGCCAGATGAACGAGCCGCCCGGCGCCCGGCAGCGGGTGGGCCTGACGGGGCTGACGATGGCGGAGTACTTCCGCGATGAGGAAGGCAAGGACGTCCTCCTCTTCATCGACAACATCTTCCGCTTCACCCAGGCCGGGTCCGAGGTATCGGCGCTTCTCGGGCGGATGCCCTCCGCGGTCGGCTATCAGCCGAACCTCGCGACCGAGATGGCCGCGCTCCAGGAGCGGATCACCTCGACCAAGAGCGGCTCGATCACCTCCCTCCAGGCCGTCTTCGTTCCGGCCGACGACTACACCGACCCGGCCCCGGCCACGACCTTCGCCCACCTCGACTCGACGATCCGCCTCGAGCGCTCCATCGCCGAGCTCGGAATCTATCCGGCGGTCGATCCGTTGACCTCGACCTCCCGGGTCCTCGACCCGAACGTCGTCGGACAGGAGCATTACGACGTCGCCCAGGAGACGAAGCGGGTCCTCCAGCGCTACCGCGACCTTCAGGACATCATCGCGATCCTCGGTGTCGACGAATTGTCGGCCGAGGACAAGGCGGTGGTCGGTCGGGCGCGTCGCCTCCAGCGCTTCGCCAGCCAGCCGTTCACCGTTGCCGAGGTCTTCACGGGTCGCCCCGGCGCCTACGTCTCGATCAAGGACACTGTGGCGAGCTTCAAGGAGATCCTCGAGGGCAAGGTCGACGATCTGCCCGAGCAAGCGTTCTTCCTGGCCGGTTCGATCGATGACGTCCGCAAGAACGCCGAGCGGCTCGAGGGTGGCAGCGATGGCGGGGACAGGTCGTCGAGCGGCGCCGCCCCGGCAGCCGATGCAGCCGGCGGCGAGGCACCGGCCGGAGACGCAGCCACGGGCGCCGC
>JACCVQ010000216.1 GCA_013698095.1 Chloroflexota bacterium | reverse complement strand
AGCCGGTTCAGCTCGGCTTGAACATGGGGCGGCAAGGTATCGAATTTGTCGCGCTCGAATTGGACGATCGCAAGGATCGCCTCGTTGATATTGTCAAATGAAAGGTTCATCGCAGCTCTCCTAAATTCTCGTGGACGTTAGCGGATCATTCCTTGGGCGTCACCGGCTCAGGCGGCGGTGTGAGATCGAGGGACGCCCGGCCTTTCCACTTGCCCTCGATCATGCCCGCCACCTCCTCCCGGCCCTTGAGCTTCGTCTCGTGGTTTTCAACGGCCGCATAGAGCATCGCCGCGATCCGCGACTCGATATCGAAATCAGGGTCCTCAAGCTCGATATCGTTGAACGTGTGACTATGCCAAAAAAGCTCAGGCTCAATGCCTTCCTCGGCCACGATCGCCTTGCCGCTATCGTCCACCTCGGATAGCGATAGCTTGAGCGTCGGCGGGCAGCCGGGCGCTTCCTCGAAATGCGGGAGGACCTTGAAAGTTCGCCCGCTCTCGGCATTGCGAATGAACCGATATTCCTCGCGCTGCCCCTCGGGCCTCGCCTCGTTCTCAAGCTGTGCCATGCTTTCCTCCTCTATGGTTTGGCGGCGATATTATGCGTGAAAACGCCCTCGCCGGGAATCATGCTGGCGAGATATGTCCCGCCGTCGCAACTAAGATGACTGACCTCGATCTCGCCGATATCGATCACCTCGGCGATGACGCTCCACCCTATGCCGTCCCCTTTGTTGAATGCCGCCAACGCCCCGCGCGAGGCCTCGGCAAGAACCGTGGAAAAGTCCGGCTGTGTGACCGGGGTCGAGGTGGAGCATTCGATCGCGCGGCCGTTTTTGAGGATCAGCCGGACTCCGGGCGCGAGGGCAACATAGTTGCCGGTGCAAAGCGCCCAACCCGCCGTCCTGTCCTCAAGCATGACGCGGACGAAATCACGACCAGGCCGAATCAGTGGGGAGAGTTTCCACTCCTCGTTGCCGAGATCGCCCCTAGCTGCCACGAAAGCACTGACTGAAACGCATTCGGGAGGGAAGCCGCCGCCGCCGGGCGCGCCAGTTCCACCGCCAGTCCCTGCGGCTGAGGGCGTCGTTCCGCTGGCGATAGGGTATCGGCCCGGATAAAGTAGCGCATCAAGTGAGGCTGTGAAGCCGATCGTCGGCGATGCAAAACCCGTGAGCTGGGGATCGTCGATATAGGCGATCCAATAGGTGCTGAACGCCACGACGCCCGATCCCGCGCCATAGGTGAGCGTGACGGGGCCGCTCGGCCCGGCCACCTTGCGAGTGTGCGAGGGGAGGTTGACGGTGACGTTCGAGCCGCCAACCGTATAGGTAGGAGTGAGGTTCGTTGTTCCGCCGATCCCGAGGATCGATTGCGTGTTATAGATCAGCGGGTCGACGACCTTGCCGATCACCTTCCCCATATTCGCGCCGTCCGTTGCCTCGTCGCTGAACGGGGTTGCAACCGCGCCGCGCGCCACTTTAAGCCGTCGCCACGCCGATATCCCCGCGCCGCTATTGTTCCCGGTGTAGAGACGAATTCGCGCCGAAACCGCGCTCCCCGGCGCGACCGAGGAGATCGAGCGCAAAGGCCAGCCGTCATTCTGATAGCCGACGACCGGGGTTGAGTAGCCTACGGAAACCGTCCCGGCCGCGTCCGAGAAATACTCAATATCGGTCGCCGTGTAGCCGCCCGCGCCGATCGTTGATCCGTAGATTTCGCATTGGAGGCAATATGTCCCGCCGCCATAAACCGGGATCGGATCGCTGCTAGCGACCGTCACGCCAGCGTAAGCGGTATAAACATACGGCCCCTCGTTGCCGCCGGCCGACCACGCAAAAATGCCGCCGGAAAACCGAGAGAGGCCAAGCCGAAATCCGCCGTTCGGGATTAGGTTCGCGGGGGGGTTGAAAACGCTTTCCGGCGAGCGGGCGTCGGTCGCCCACGCGCCTTGCCCGGTGAACGAGGCGGCGGTCCCGAGTGAGGTTTCCAGCTCGGCCACGGAATAGGGAACGGCTGAGGCGTTGCGGAGGATATCTTTCCCGAGCTGAGCGACCTTCGTGATCTGGAAATAGACTTGAATGTTCGAGCCGCGCGCCGTCGATATGAAGCGAAATTGAATTCGCCGCATAACCTCGGCCGTGCAGCGAAAGTATTTGATCACGCGGCCCGTGTCGCCGTTCGCGATGACCGATCCGTTCGCTACGTTGTGAGTGCCGGGACTGACTGAACCGCCGGTGAGAGGGCTATACCATGCCACGCTCGGATGATGGACGAGCGGTTGAAATCCACCCGTCCACCCGCCCGCGCCATTGTTCCAAACGCGCGTCTCGATCCGATAGGTTGCCCCAACCTCCAAATCGAAAAACGAGCTGTAGAAATCGAAATCGGCGGACGGTGTGATCGCGATCCCTCGCGGCGAAGCCCAGCCCGAATCGAAGTCCGCGAGGCTCCCGACCCCGCCGAGGTTTCCCCAAAAGGCGAGATCATAATAGCCCGAATCCGGGATGATATTTGAAATCTCACCGCTCGGTATTCGGCTCGCGAGCGCAAAGTTCTGAGTCGCCAATGCGCCTTGTCCTGCAAAGGCGGCGGCCGTCCCTAGCGACGTGACGGCGTCGGCGTCATTAATCAGCGTGGCGTCATCGGCCCGATAGACGTGCAAGCCGAACCGCGCGCGGCTCCTCGTTGCCAATGATCCTTGTCCGGCAATCGCGGCGGCTGTGCCGAGTGAGGTGATCGCGTCCGAGTCATTGATCAAAGTGGAGTCGTCCGCGCGATAGATTTCGAGGCCGAGGCGCGCCCGGTTGCGGGCCGCAAGAGAGCCGAACCCGGTCAACAGTCCTGATCCGTAGGCGGCGCTTGAGACGGTGGCGAATGCCCCTTGTCCCGTGATAGCCGCCGCCGTTCCGAGTGAGGTGATCGCGGCGGCTTCCGTGAGGTCCGTCACGCCGTCCGCTCGCCTGAGGAGATTAAGGCGGCGATCCGTGATCCGCTGAATCCCACTGAGGTTGCCGGCCGTGTCGAGATATTGGACTTGTCCGGCCACGTTGCCGGGCGTGAGGCCGCTATAGGTTGCCCAAGAGGTTTGCCCGGTGAAGGCGGCGGCCGTTCGCAATTCTGTGACATTGGAGCCGATCTCGGCCGGCATGAGGGAGTCGATCGTGGACCCGCTCGCATAGAGCGCGCTATCGGTCGCCTCGTCACTGAACGGCGATTGCAAGCTCCCGCGACTCAGCTTGAGTCGGCGAAAGGCCTGAGGGCCGCCGTTCGTGGTGACGCCCTCGGTAAAGAAGCGGACGCGCGCCGCCACCGTTCCGGCCGGCGCGACCATGGCCGCAAATCGACGCGTCCAATCGGTTACGCCCGAGGCCTGAAAGCTCCCGCCGTTCGAGCCGGTGTCTGTGGGGATCGTCCCGGCGGCATTTTTGAACCATTGAACATCGGCTCTCAAGAGGCCGCCGGTGAGATTGCTCAGCGTCTCGCCGGAAAGCGTATAGGTTTCTCCCGCATAAGCGCCCATCGGCCGCGAGGTTTGAACGAGGGTTCCGGTGCCGTAAGCGTAGGCATATCCGCCCTCGCCGCCGCCGGCCGACCAAACCCAACCGCTCCCCGTCCACCCGTCCAGTCGTAGGCGAAGCCCGCCGTTGTAAATCATATTTGCATTCGGGACGAATAGCGCGGCGGGATCGCGCGCGTCGGTGGCGAACGGCCCTTGACCCGTGATCGCTGCGGCCGTCCCGAGGTTCGTGATTGCCGTCGCGTCCGTCACCGGCGTCGAGCCGTTTTCCCGGACGACTTGCCCGCCCGCGCCGAGCTGAACGAAATCGAGAACGGCGAGATTGCCGGCGTCGTCGATCTCGGACGTGAGGATCGCGGCGCTGATCTCGGCCGCCGAATGAGTGCGGTGATTCTTGCGATAGCCGAGTTTCAGGGTTCCCACGGGCCGATAGGTTTCAAGCCGCTCCACGTCCTCGATCGCGATCGTCTCGATCGGCCCGGTGAGCTTGATCTCGCCGAGGCGAATCGTGCCGGACGGCTCCACCGACCAGGCAA
>JACCVQ010000206.1 GCA_013698095.1 Chloroflexota bacterium | reverse complement strand
CCGCTCCGAGCTACGCCCGGAACCCTAGACTGCGCCGATGGCCGAACCACGGGGGACTCCCACCGATCACGTCGTCGTGTGCGGGCTCGACCATCTCGGCCTCCGGACGATCGAGGAGCTTCGGCTCGGCGATGAAACGGTCGTCGGGATCGGGTCAGCCGAGTCCGTCGTCGAGGCCGGCGAGCGCCTGGTCGGCGTCACCCTCGTCGCCGGCGATCCGCGCCGCGAGGCAGTCCTGCGCGCCGCGTCTGTTCAGTCTGCGGTCGCGATCGTTCTGACCGGCGACGACGATCTCGCCAACGTCCACGCCGCCCTCGCTGCCCAGGACCTGAACCCGGCGATCCGGATCGTGCTCCGGATGTTCGACCCGGAGCTCGGCAACCACATCGAGGCGCTGTTCCCGAATGCGGTCGCCCTCTCGTCGTCGGCTCTCGCCGCGCCGGGCTTCGTCAGTGCCGCGCTCGACGGTGACGGCGGAGCCACGTTCATGCTCGCCGGCCATCGCGTGTCGACCCGACTCCAGACAGGCGACGTCGAAGGTCGGCAAGACGCGCCTCGGGCCGACGGCGGCGACCACCTGACGACGATCTCGATTGCCACGCTCCACGCCGACCGGACGGTCGACCTGCTGCCGGCCCGCGCGCCAGACGGCGCCGCCGGCAACGGACCCGCAGGCAACGAGACCGAGGATTCCCTGGTCGTCGACGTCAGCAGCGCCTGGACGCCGTCGATCCAGCGGACGCGAACCGTCCTCGACCAGGCGCTCGAGACCACCGGCGGCGTCGTCGCCGGGGTCGGCGGGGGCATCCGCGCCCTGCCGTCGCGGCTCCGCGGCGGTCTCACTCGGCCGCCCCGGATCCGGGCCGAGCGCCGCCTCGTCCGCTTCGGCGCGGTGCTCCTCGGCCTCGCGATCGTCTCGGCGGCGTACTTCGAGATCATGGCCGGGCTGGGCCCGCTCGATGCGTTCTCGTATGCGATCACGCTCCTGACCGGCGCCGCGATCCCGAACAGCCTCGACCCGGCACGGGCCGGCGCCGCGCTGAAGATCTACGCGATCGTCCTCTCGATCGTGGGCGCGGCGGTCGTCGCGGTGGTTTACGCCTTGATCACCGACGCGATCGTCCGCTCGCGCCTCCTCCAGACCCTCGGCCGGCGTTCCGTGCCGGGCACGATCGCCGACCACGTCATCGTCGTCGGGCTGGGCTCCATCGGCCATCGCGTGGCGCTTGACGTCGCAGCCCGCGGCGTACCAGTGGTCGTCGCCGATATCGACGAGGACAGCCGGTTCGCGGCATCCACCCGCGCCTCGGGGATCGCTGTCGTGACCGGCGACGCCCGCCATCCCGAGATCCTCGCCGACCTTGGTATCGAACGGGCGCGAGCCGTCATCGCCGCGACGAGCGACGACCTCGTGAACATCGCGGTGGCCCTGAACGCGCGGGCGGTCCGGCCCGATCTCCGGGTCGTGGTCCGCGTGTTCGACCCCGACTTCGCCGTCCGCGTCCAGCGCGGGTTCGGGATCCGCTACACCCGGAGCGTCTCGCACCTCGCCGCGCCCGCGTTCGCGGCCGCGGCCATCGGCTCGGAGGTGATCGCGACGGTGCCGGTCGGTGATCGGCGGGTCATGCTGTTCGCGCGCGTCCCGGTCCGCTCCGGCTCCGACCTCGAAGGGCTCCTTGTCAGTGAGCTCGACGAGCCCGGCGTGCGCCGGATCCTGGCAATCGATGGACCCGGTGACGGCGATGCGCGTTGGTTGCCGGTCGCGGGGGACGCGGCGGCCAGCGGTGACGAGCTGATCGTGGCAGCGACGCGAGCGGGTCTGGCCCGTCTCCTGGAACGGGGCAAGCCCCGGGCCGACGCCTCGACGAGTCCCGAGCCCGCAACCCGGCCCTGACACTAGCCCTCCTTGCGGGCCACCCAGACTTCTTCACTCGGCCATTGGCGAGCCCACTCGGTGGTCACGTACGGGAATGTCGTCTGGGCGTCCTCGGACGGCCAGAGCTCGATGAGGGCCTCGATCGCGAAGCCGTTGGCCCGGAGCAGCCGGATCCATTCGCCATGCGGCAGCGCGAAGTTGACCGAGGCATCGCTTGACCATTCGAGGCGGTGCAGCCCGCGCAGCGGTCGGAGCATCTCGGCCGTCGCGGCTTGCTCCTCGTCGGGCATGCACAGCATCAGCGTCGTCGAGTTGACGAGGAAGATCAGCCGGCCGCCGGGCCGGAGGAGGCGGGCTGCCTCCGGGATCCACGCGAACGGATCGGCCCAGATCGAGGCGCCGTACTCCGAGATCGCGAGATCGAAGCTGGCGTCAGGGTACGGCACCGACTCGGCGTTGCCGTGGACGAGCGGGAACTCGACCCCGTGCTCGGTCTGGAGTCGACGGGCGGTTGCGAGTTGCTGCTCCGAGTTGTCGATCCCGACTGGCCGCGCGCCGCGCCGCGCGAGCCAGGCCGACACGTACGCCGTCCCGCAGCCGAGCTCGATCGTGTCCATGCCCGCCACGTCGTCAGGCAGGAGGTGGGCGTCGCGCTCGGGGATGTCCCAGACGCCCCACTTCTCGGAACCCCGTTCCAAGCGCCAGCTGACTTCGCCGTTCGACACGTAGTCGGGTGCCCACTCGTCCCACGCGGTCCGGTTGCGCTGGACGTGCTCGGGCAACGTCTCCTCGGGCGGGTCTTCCGTCACGGGGCATCCTCCGCCTCCGGCAGGGCCAGCGCGACCTCCCGGACATCCGCCAGTGCGGTCACGACCTGGTCATCGACTTGCGCATCGCCCGGTCGTACTCGCGGTAGCCGAGGGCGTGGTACAGCCGGATCGCGTCCACGTTCCCCTCCGCCACGTTGAGGATCATCCGCTCGATCCCGTGCTCGGCGGCCCAGTCCTCGACGTGCCCGATGAGTGCTCGTCCGATGCCCCGCCCACGCTGGCCGGCCACCACCGACACCCCGAACTCGGCCGTCAGGACCCGGCGCATCATGGAACCCGGATGGGGCGCATCCTCGACGTTGACGGATGCGGAACCGACCATCTGCCCGTCGATGATGGCCGCGACGTACTCACCGGTCGGGCCGCGACCGTCGATCCGGCCCCGGAGGCGGGTGGCGACATCGTCGCGCGCCGGGACGTGGAACCACTCCGGATCAATGGCGGCGTGGTGGGTCGCGGTGTCCAGGTAGATATCGATCAGGATCTCCAGGTCGTCGAGCGTGACGGGCCGGATCTCGAAAGCTCGCTCCGATGCGGTCGCGGAGCTCTCGCTCGGACCTCGGCGATCCCCGTTTTCGCTCCCCATGGCCCGCCCGCTCCCCTACTGGTTGTCGATTTGCGCGCGCTGCAGGCGGCCGCTGAAGTCGACGTAGATCGACTTCCACTCGGTGTACGTGTCGAGCGCGGCGTGGCCCGCCTCGCGGTGGCCGTTGCCGGTCTCCTTCCAGCCGCCGAACGGGAGGTGGGTCTCGGCGCCGGTCGTGCCGGCGTTGACGTACACGATTCCGGTCTCGAAGTCGCGCATCGCCCGGAACGCCGTGTTCGCGTCGCGGGTGAAGATCGACGAGCTGAGGCCGTAGCGGGTCTGGTTGACGGCGGTGCTGGCTGCCGGGTAGTCATCGACGGCGATGACCGACAGGACGGGGCCGAAGATCTCCTCCTGGGCGATCCGGTCCATTGGCGCGACGTCGCGGAAGATGGTCGGGGCGAAGAAGTGACCGTGCCCGAGTTCGCCGTCGCGGGCCGCCTCGCCGCCGATCACGAGCTCGCCCTCGGTCCGCCCGATCTCGACGTAGCGCCCGACCTTGTCGACCGCACCGACGTTGATCAACGGACCGACGTCGACCGCGTCGTCCAGTCCCGAGCCGAGGCGGAGCTTGCGGGCGCGAGTCTCGAGGCGAGCCAAGAGGTCATCGACGACCGGCCGCTCCACGACGACCCGGCTCGCCGCGGTGCAGCGCTGGCCCGTCGTCCCGAAGGCCGACCAGAGGATCCCGTCGGTCGCAAGATCGAGGTCGGCGTCGGCCATGACAACGATCGCGTTCTTGCCGCCGAGCTCCAGGCTGAGGCGCTTGAGCTGGCGGCCAGCCCGGGTCGCGATGTGCTTGCCGGTCGCGGACGAACCGGTGAACGAGATCACCCCAACGTCGGGGTTGTCGACGATCGCGTCACCGACCTCGGCGCCGGCACCGGTCACCAGGTTGACGGTCCCGGCCGGAAAGCCCGCCTCGGCTGTCAGCTCGACGAGCAGGGTCGCGCAGTGGGGGGTGTCGCTCGACGGCTTGAACACGACGGTGTTGCCTGAGACCAGGGCCGGCATCATCTTCCAGCACGGGATCGCCATCGGGAAGTTCCACGGCGTGATGATCCCGGCCACGCCGATCGGCTGGCGGATGCTCATCGCCCACTTGTCGGGCAGCTCCGAGGGTGTCGTGTCGCCGAACATTCGGCGGCCCTCGCCGGCCATCAGGAAGGCGATGTCAATTCCCTCCTGGACGTCGCCGCGGGCCTCGGCGATGACCTTGCCCATCTCGCGGGTCATCGCCCGGGCGAGGCGCTCCTTGTGCTCGGCCATGAGGGCGGCGAAGGCGTACATGACCTCGCCCCGCTTGGGGGCAGGGGTTCGTCGCCACAGGCCGGCCGCGACATCGGCCGCCCGGACGGCCATCGCCACGTCGGCCGGCGTGCCCTGCTGGAAGCGCCCGATGACGTCGCGGGTGTCGGCCGGGTTGACGCTCTCGAACGTCGACCCGGACGTGGACTCGCACCATTCGCCGGCGATGAAGTGGCGGAAGGTTCGCGGCTCGGCCGCGGGCGGGGCGGAGCGGCCGGTGGGGCTGGCGGTGTCAGTCATGGCGCGGAATCTACACTGCGCCAACTCGCGACTCACCCGAAACAGCCGGCTGACGCGTCTGATGGGTGAGGCGGCCCGAACCGGACCGCACGGAACCGAGGGAACCAATTGGACGCCCGGATCGCCGACATGGTTCGCCGGGGCGCCGACGAAGCGCTCGACGCCCTTTACGTCCGGTATGCCGACGAGATCCAGGGGGTCGCGTTCCTGATCGTCCGTGACCGCTTCGACGCCGAGGACGTCATGGCCGACACGCTGATTAGCGCCTGGCGAGGTGGGCGAGAGTTGCGAGACCCGGCGGCCCTCCGCGGCTGGCTCCTCCGGATCGCCACGAACCGCGCCCTCTCGATCCGGCGCCGCCGGCGTGACGTCCGGCTCGTCGAGACTCTCGAGGTTCCGACGGCGGACTCGACCGGCCCGCTGGCGGCGCGAATGGCGCTCCTCGCCGCCATTGACGACCTGCCGCTCGAGATGCGGGCCGCGGTCGTCCTCCACTACTTCGCCGACCTGACCGTCGATGACGTCGCCAGCACGCTCGGCAAGAGTCCGAACACGATCAAGAGTCAGCTCCGCGTCGCGCTGGGCCGCCTTCGGGCAGCGCACGCCGAGATCGGAGACCGGAGGTTCCACGATGTCGGCTGACCCGTTCGAGACCGAGCTGCGCGATCTTCTCCGCACCGAATCGGCAGCCGCGCCCGTGCAGATGAGCCTGGCCGACCTGCGGGCGCGGGCCGGCAAGCGAGCACGGTGGGCCTGGACGGCACGGCCGCCGGCGATGCGCGTCGCGCTGGCGGGTGGTGCCTTTGCTGCCGTCGGGATCGCGCTGGCGCTCGGCCTTGGCCGAGGCCAACGGCCGGCCGACGTTGGAGCCACGCCGTCGCCGATCGTCTCGCCCGACTCGTCCGGCAGTCAGGCCGTCCCGAGCCCAAGCCCGTTCGTGCTGCAACCGGTCGGAACCGTGGTGATCGCGCGGGTCGATGGGACTGTCGTCACAATCCTCAACCAGGGCCCGAGTGCGGGCTTCGGCGGAGCTCCGCGCGTGCTGGGCACTGTTCACGTACCGGCGGCGTCTCCCGAGCTGCGCGTCGAGCCCGATGGGGTTCAGGCCCTCGGGCCCAATGGCGACGTCCTGTTAACTCTCTCGTCCGGCGATGGCGAGACGCAGGTCAGGACGAGTGTCCTTGTCAAGCTCGGCGAGATCGTCTCGCTCGATCGGGTCGTGCCCGCTGGACACGGGACCTTCGCTCCGAACGGGACCCTCGTGATCGCCGACGCCAGCACCGGGACCCCGAAGCTGTGGGTGGTGGACCGTGCGAGCTCCGCCGGCCGCACGCTTGCCGTTCCAGCCGACGTGTCGACCTCGGGACGACGTCCAATCCTGACCACCGACGGGACCGGCATCGTCGCTGTGAGGCCGTCAGGGCCCGACGGGACCGGAGTCGAGGACATCATCCTTGGACTGGACGGGTCCGTCCGACCGATGACGACCGCGACGTCGATCGACTTGGTCACGGGCGGAGAGCGACGGTTTGGGCTGCACGGCGAGCGACTCGGCGGCGGCTGCGACAGCGGCGGCGCGACGGGCGGAGGCTGTGTCTCGATCGTCCTCCCCCTCGGTGCAGTCAACGCGAATGGGACGAACATCACGCCTCCCGGTCGTGAATGCTGCTCGTCGCAGATCTGGACCCCGGATGGCAAGCGAGTGGTCATGCTGACCGGCGACGAGATCTGGGCCTGGGATGCCAGCGGCATCAATAAGGTGGGAACGCTGGAGCCGGACGTCTCAGCGGCCAACCCGACGATCGTGGGGTTCATAAGCCAACCCCTGTTCGACTACGTTCTCATCGACAGCGACGTCGGTACGACAGCCGTGGCGATGGATGGCGCTTCGATGCGAACGCTCGACGGGACCCTCCTGTCCGTGGTCCGCTAAGGGCCTCCGGACGACCCGATCAGCCCAGGACGTCGTCGGCGACGATCAGGCGGTGGATCTGGTTCGTGCCCTCGTAGATCTGGGCGCCCTTCGCGTCGCGCATCAGCCGCTCGATGCCCGTCTCGCGCGAATAGCCGCTGGCCCCGAACAGCTGGACCGCCTCCGTTGCTACCTTCATCGCAGTGTCCGACGCGGTCCACTTCGCGAGCGACGACGCGACGCCGATCGGCTCACCGCGGTCCTTCATCGCCGCTGCCTGGCGAGTCAGGGCCCGTGCCGCCTCGACGTCCCGTGCCAGCTCGGCCACGGTGAACCGGAGTCCCTGCTGATCGGCGAGCACGCCGCCGAACGCCTTCCGTTGTTGCAGATACGCCGCGGCCTGCTCCAGCGCCGAGCGGGCCAGTCCGACGCACGCCGCAGCGATCGAGATCCGGCCCTCGGCCAACGCCGACAGTGCGATTCGGTACCCCTCGCCCTCGGCCCCGAGCCGGTTCGCGAGGGGCACGAAGCAATCCTCGAACACGAGCTCGGCGGCGGGACACGCCCGGATCCCCATCTTCTTCTCGTGGGCCCCGAACGTGAAGCCGGCCATCCCCTTCTCGACCAGGAACGCCCCCATCCCCTTCGACCCGAGCGCCGGATCGATGACCGCGAACACGAGGTAGCGATCGGCCTCGGGAGCGTTCGTGATCCAGATCTTCGTGCCGGTCAGGCGATAGCCCTCGGGTGCGTCCGCCCCGCCCACCCGCTCCGCGCGCGTCCGGATCGCCGCCGCGTCGGACCCGGCCTGGGGCTCGGTCAGGGCGAACGCCCCGAGCGCATCCCCCGCGACCATCGGCCCGAGCCAGCGCGCGTGCTGCTCGGGCGTGCCCCATGTCACGACCGGGTATTGCGAGAGGATATGAACCGACAGCGTCACCGCGGTCGCCATGTCGGCCGCGCCAAGCTCCTCCATCACGAGCGACCAGCCGAGGTACGAGAACCCCGCCCCGCCGACCGACTCCGGGAGCGGCGCCCCGGTCAGGCCAAGCTCGGCCATTGCCGCGAAGATGGATCGATCAAACCGCTCGGTCGCGTCGCGCTCGATCGCGCTGGGCGCGACGGATTTCTGGGCCAAGTCGCGGGTGGTATCGCGGAGGAGGCGCTCCTCGTCGGTCAGCGGCCAGCTCGTGGGACGATCCTCCAGGGTGATGAGGGACGATCGCGCGACAGGTGCGGTCGCGCTGCCTAGCTAGGATAGCCACGTGACCTCAGACCCGGCCCCTGACGACGCGCCCCTGGCGGCGACTCCGGCAGGAAATCTCGGCCCTTCCTTCGCCGTCGCGATCCGCGACGAGATCGTCCGCCAGTCACTCGACGCGATCGTCATCGCCGACCCGGAATCCAGGATCCGTGTCTGGAACCCCGCCGCAGAGGAGCTCTACGGGATACGGGCCGACGAGGCAATCGGCCAGCGGTTTCCCGACCTGGTCGACATCCGCGAGCTCGACGGTCGACCGGTCGATGTCGCAGCGGCCCGTGACGACGTCCGGCGGACCGGGGCGGGCCACCGCCGCCTGACGTACCTGCCGCTCCGCGGCAGCCTCGTTGGGCGGCCGCTGACGATCGACTCCGTGGTGACGCTCCTTCGCGATGCCGCCGGCGGCACGATCGGCTTCCTCGCGGTCAACCGCGACAGCAGCGCGACCGAGCTCGGCGAGGAACGCCTGCTCAATCGCCGAATGCGCGTGCTCGTCGAACTCACCCGACTCTCCAACGTCGCTGCCGTCGATCGCAGCGACTGGGATCGATTTGTCGCCGAGGTGGGCGCGGTGGTAGAGGCCGACGCCACCGCGTTCGGTCGGGGCGACGGAGAACGGATGAGTTTGGCCGGCGTCGACGGCCTGGACGCCGACGTGGCGCGCCGCCTGATGGATCGGCCGGTGGCGGACATGCCGATCGCCACCCTGCTCGCGGCCGGGAGCAACACGATCATCAGCCCGATTGAAGGCGGCAACGTCTCCGAGCTTGCAAGCAGGGTCCTCGGCGCGATGGGTTTCCGAACCCTCGCCGCATTCCCGATCCGCGACAACGATCGCCTCGTCGGAATCGTCCTGGCGCTCTTCAAGAGAACGCGCGACGAGCTGGAGCTCGACGACCGGGCGCTCGATGCGATCGGCCGCGTTCTCGACATCTCGTTTGCCAATCGCCGCCTGCGCGAGGGCCTGCAGGCCAGTGAGAAACGGTATCGCGAGCTGTTCGAGAGCTCGCCCGACGCCCTTCTCGTCCAGAACCTCGACGAGTTCGTGCTCGACGCCAACCCGGCGGCCATCCGCCTGTACGGTGAAGATCTAATCGGAAAGCACGTCTACGAGCTCGTCGCAGACCCGGACGACTTCGGCCTCGGCGTGGCGAACCCGCACGGGTCCACGCAGTTCACCGGCGTCGGCCGGCGCCTCGACGGGACGACGTTCCCAGAGGAGGTCGACCTTCGCCCGATCGAGATCGGCGGCGAGCCGCGGATGCTGGTCATCGTGCGCGACCTGACCGAACGCAGCCGATTGCAAGGTGAGCTGATCCAGGCCCAGAAGATGGAGGCGATCGGGATGCTCGTCGCGGGTGTGGCCCACGAGCTGAACAACCCGCTCGCGTCGATCGTCGCGTTCAGCCAGCTGCTGCGGACCGATCCGGACCTGC
>JACCVQ010000199.1 GCA_013698095.1 Chloroflexota bacterium | reverse complement strand
GTGGCGGGGCGGGCATGAGCCAGGCACGGCTGCGGGCCGCGTTCGGCGCGATCCTCCTCGTGCTCGTCGGCTGCGGTTCCGGCGGTTCGCCGCTGCCAGGCGCGAGTGGCCCGGCAGCCTCCGCCAGCGCGGCCGCGCCGGGTGGGTCGAGCGGCGCGTCCTCGACACCGGGCGGATCGGCTGCCAGCGTCGTGCCTGCCAGCGTGGGGCCGGCGGCCGGCCAGTTCCAGAACCCTGTCATCGATCGCAACTACGCGGATCCGTTCGTCCTCGCGGCCGGTGGTCGCTACTACGCCTTCGCGACCGGCGATCTGACCTACAACATCCAGGTTGCCATGTCGGACGACCTGGTCGATTGGTCGCCGCGCCAGGAGGCACTTCCAAAGTTGCCCAACTGGCAGCCGTCGGCCAAGGGCCTGACCTGGGCGCCCGAGGTCGTCGAGACCTCGGCTGGATTCGTCCTTCACTACACCGCGCGCGACGTGCAGGAAGGTCGGCAGTGCCTCGCGGTTGCGGTCTCCGCCGCGCCCGAGGGACCGTACGTCGACAGCAGTGAAGGGCCGCTCACCTGCCAGTACGATCTGGGCGGCTCGATCGACTCCAGCCCGTTCAAGGACACCGATGGGCAGCGCTATCTGATCTGGAAGAGCGACGGCAACTGCTGCGGTATCCCCGTCAGGTTCTTCATCGCGGCCCTGAGCGACGACGGTCTGAAGCTCGAATCCAAGCCGGCCGAAATGGAAGGCCTGGTGGTCGACAAGGGTTGGGAGCGGACGTTGATCGAGGCGCCGACGATCTTCCTCCGGGACGGCACGTACTACATGTTTTACTCCGCCAATGACTACAACAGCCGTGATTACGCCATGGGTTACGCGACCGCCACGTCAGTCGAGGGGCCGTACACGGACGCCCCAGAGAACCCGATCCTGTCGACGAAGGTTCCGTTCGGCAGCCCGCCCGGGAGCCCGGCCGGGCCCGGCCACCAGTCGATCGTCCTGGACGACGACGGCGACCCGTGGCTCGTCTACCACGCCTGGGACAGCGGGTTGATCGGCGACCACATCGGCGGCCGGCGGGCGATGTGGATCGACGAGCTGGTCTTCGAGGGTGGCAAGGCCGTGATCAAGGGGCCCGACGCGGGACCCCAGCCGGTTCCCTGAGCAGGCCGCTGATGACAGACGCCCCGATCACCGTTCCCCGACTCGCCGTCGCCCCGCCCGGAGCGCCTGTCGATCCGACGACGGCTTCCCAGCGACGGTCGCTCGTGGAGCAGCGTCTGGAACGGATCCGCGGGTTCGCTCGGGATCGTGGGGCGACGTGCGCGCTGCTCGCCTCGCGGGCGAACGTCGCCTGGGCGACGGCCGGCGCCCAGCATCACGTTGTCACAGCCTCTGAAACCGGCGTCGCACGCCTGCTCGTCACGGCCGACGGAGCGTGGCTCCTGGCCCCGTCCCTCGAGGTCGCCCGGCTCGTGGAAGAGGAGGTGCCGGACCTCGGGATCGACGTGATCGGCGTCCCGTGGTGGGAGCCTGCCCGGCTCGACGAGGCGGTCGCCCGCCTCGCCGGCAGCACGCGGCCGCTCGACGATGCCGACCTCGCCGCGGAGCTGGGAGCGGCGCGGAGCATCCTCGACCCGACCGACCAGGCGCGTCTCGCCATCCTCGGCGCTGTCGGAGAGCGGGCCGTCGTCGATGCGCTGGCGGCCGTCGAGCCTGGCCGGACCGAGGGCGAGCTGGCGGCCTCACTGATCGGCCGCCTTGTCGGGGCCCGTGCACCCGTGGTGCTCGTCGCCGCCGACGGACGGATTGCGCGATTTCGCCACCCGCTGCCGGGTCCGCTGGCCATCCGCAAGCGGGTGATGCTGGTGCTCGTGGCCGAGGCGTGGGGGCTGCATGTCGCGGTCACCCGGTTCCGCGAGTTCGAGGCTCCGGACGCCGATCTGGCGGCCCGCATTGCGGCCGTCGCCGACGTTCATCGGGCGATGGTCGAGGCGACGGTCGTCGGGGCAACGCTCGGCGACGTCTTCCAGACTGCCCAGGCCGCCTACGAGGCCGCTGGGTTTCCCGCCGAGTGGCAGGATCACCATCAAGGCGGGACGATCGCCTACCAGGGCCGCGAGGTGGTTGCCGTGCCCGGTGATGCCACGCGGATCGAGGCCGGGATGGCATTCGCCTGGAATCCGTCCATCGCCGGCACCAAGGCTGAGGACACGTTCCTGCTCTCGGCGGATGGTCAGCGCCGCTTCGTCACAGGCTCGGCGCCGGCGAAAGCCACGAGCGTCAGGTCGTCTCGTCCATGACAAGACAGACCTTGCCGGCGACGCCGCGGTCGGCCAGCGCGTAGGCGGCTTCCGCCTCCGCCAGGGGGAAGCGGTCCGTGACGAGGCTCTCGGGATGGATCGCCCAGCGGTCCAGCCGCTCGAGCAGCTCCGCCATGTGGCCCAGCGACGTCACCCATGACCCGACGAGCGTGACCTGGCGATGGATGAGGGCAGGGGAGGGTTCGAAGGTGACCGTCCCACCTTCGCCGACGAAGGCGCATCTGCCGAAGTCCGCCAGGGCAGCCAGGGCGAGAGCCCGGCCTTCGGCGGAGCCGGACGCGTCGATGCTGGTCTCGACCGGGCCACCGGCCGCGTCCTGCACATCGGCGGCCGTCGCGTCGCCCGGCAGGGCCGACGTCAGCAGGTCCAGGCGGTCGGCGAGCGCCCGCCGCTCAGGCGACGGATCCGTGCCGACGATCGTCCGGACGCCGACACCGCGCGCCAGCAGGGCCACCGCCAGGCCCACCGGTCCGAGTCCGGTGACCAGCAGACGATCGCGACCGCCGACCGCGATCCGGAGCAAGGCCTCGTACGCCGTTCCCGCACTGCACGCGGCCGACGCGCCGTCGACGAACGAGAGGCTGTCGGGCAGGCGCAGGCACGTCACCTCCTCGGCGAGGAGGTAGGCAGCATGGCCGCCGTCACGCTGCCAGCCGTAGGCCGCCCGGCTGCGATCGTGACAGCCGATCATGTACCCGGCCTGGCAGTTGGCACACAGCCCGCACCCGGCGATGTGGTAGACGGCGACGCGATCGCCGACGCCGAGGCGCCGGCAGCCTGGCCCGACCGAGACCACTTCTCCGCTCGGCTCATGGCCGGCGATCACGCCCTGGTATGCCTCCGGGCCGTGGCCGAGATGCTCTCGATAGATCGCCCGAATGTCGCTGCCGCAGATCGACGAGGCGCGCATCCGCAGGAGGACCTGGCCATGGCCCGCGGTCGGGACCGCCTTGTCGACCCAGTCGATGCGGCGCTTGCCGGGCAGGAAGACGCCGCGCATCGTCGGTCGGCTCGCTGGATCGGCGGTGTTCATGGCTGGACGGTAGCGGATTCGCGCCGACCGCCGGCGCCCGCGGCTGGCGACGATCTTGCAAGCGGCCTGCAACCGGAGCGGCGTCGCTGACGGCTCGACGCGACAGATGGCTTCGGACAATGGGCGCGCCGTCCCCGCCGCGGGGCCAATGGAGGACCGCATGCGCGTCGGGATCATCGTGCCCCAAGGCTGGACAGGCGAATACAAGGGAGTGGCGCCCGTCGCGGCCTGGCAGCGCAGCGTCAAGATCACCCGGCGAGCGGAGTCCCTCGGGTTCGAGTCCGCCTGGCTGTTCGACCATTTCCACACGACACCCGAACCGCTCGACACGATCACCTTCGAGGCGTACACAGCGCTGACCGCGCTGGCCGGTCAGACCGATCGGATCCGACTCGGCCAGATCGTCACCTGCGCCGCCTACCGGAATCCTGCGCTGATGGCCAAGATGATCTCGACCATGGATGTGATCAGCGGCGGCCGGATGGAAATCGGAGTCGGGGCCGGCTGGAAGCGCGAGGAGTTCGACGCCTACGGCTATGAGTTCCCCTCGACGCACGACCGTCTCGGCCGGCTGCGCGATACGCTCGAGATCCTGACGAAGATGTTCGAGCCGGGCCGGGCAACCTACACCGGTGAGTACACCAGCGTCGCAGGCGCCATCAACGAGCCGCAGCCGGTCCAGCGACCGCGCCCCCCGATCATGGTCGGCGGCAACGGCCGCGAGGTGACCTGGCGGCTGGCGGCTCGCTATGCGGACGAGCTCAACCTCGACGCCACCCCGCCGGCCGAGCTGCCCGAAGCCCTCGAGGTGATCGCTGCGCGCTGCGCGGAGGTGGACCGCGACCCCGTCAGCCTGCCGGTCTCCGTTCACATCTGGTGGGAGCACCTCGACGCGGCCGGTTCGAGAGCGGAGCTGATCGACGCGTATCGCGAAGCGGGCGCCGCGCGCGTGATGACCCTCGTCCGGGCGGCCGCCCAGGATCCCGATGAGCTGGACCGCTTCCGCGAAGACTGCGTCGCGGCCGGCGCCCAGCTCGAGGAAGCCACGATCTGATTCACGCCGGCTCGGGCGTCTCGAGCCAGCCGGCACCGGCGGCGGCACGAACCGGCAGGACCCGCGCCAGCAGACCGGTCCGCGACTGGTACTGACGGGTGACCGCGGCCGCGAGGTCGTCGACGGCATCGGGCTCCACCAGGTTCACCGTGCAACCCCCGAATCCCGCCCCGGTCATCCGGGCGGCCACGACGCCCGCCACGCCGGTAGCGATCTCGACGAGGGCGTCCAGCTCCGGCGAGGTCACCTCGTAGAGCTCACGGAGCGAGCGGTGGCTGGCCGCGAAGAGCTCGCCGACCGTCGCGAGGTCGCCTTCCTCCAGGGCGATCACCGCCGCCTCCACGCGCTCGTTCTCGGCCACGACGTGCTCGGCTCGTCGCGCGACCACGGGGTCCAGCCGGTGGCCCTCGGCGGCGAGGAGTGCCGGGCTGACATCGCGGAGCGACTCGATCGTGGGGTCCGCCTCGCGGAGGGCCGCGACTGCCGCCTCGCACTGGCTGCGCCGCTCGTTGTACGCCGAGCCGTCGAGCTTGCGCGGCGAGCCACTGTGGAGGACGACGAGCCGAAGGCTCATTGGCAGCCTCACGGGCCGCCACTCGAGGGATCGGCAGTCGAGGAGCAGGGCACGACCCTCGGCGCCGCAGGCCGACGCGAACTGATCCATCAACCCCGACATGACTCCGACATATCCGTTCTCGGCGCGCTGGCAGATCCGTGCGACGTCGAGCGGGTTGGCGATGGCGATGGCGTCGCCGCCGAGGGCCCACGCCGCCGCCAGCTCGATGGCCGCCGACGACGACAGGCCGGCGTTCTCCGGAAGGTTCGAGGCGATGACCGCGCGGATCCCGCTCGTCGGAATGCCGGCCTCCGCGAGGGCCCAGGCCACACCGGCGATGTAGTCGAGCCAGCTGCCGTCCCGGGGTCGCGGTTGATCGAGATCGAACGATGCCCGTTCCCCGGTCTCGAGCCGGGTCAGCTCGACCCGCCGGTCCGGGCTCAGGGCGACGGCCATCCGGACCTCCAGATCGATCGCAGCCGGCAGGACGAAGCCGAGGTTGTAATCGGTGTGCTCGCCGATCAGGTTGACCCGGCCTGGAGCCCGGATCAGTCGGACCGTGTCCGCGTCGATCGGCCCGCCGCCGCCCGTGGGCTGGCCCAGCAGTGCCGCACGGAGGTCGGTCGTGGCAAAGGGAATCCTCGACATCGTGGCTCCGGATGGGGGTGATGGGGGCGGGGCCGGAGGCGTCGGGCGCCGTCCGTCCGTAGCGTATCCTCGGGCGCGATGAGCCACCCTCTCGATCGGGCGCCATGCGTCTGCTGACCCAGCCGCACCGACGCTACGACCCCCTCGCGGACCAGTGGATCCTCGTGTCGGCCGATCGCACGCAACGTCCCTGGCAGGGCAGCGTCGACGACGTCGCACCGGCGGACCGGCCGGCCTACGACCCGACCTGCTATCTCTGCCCCGGCAACTCGAGAGCCGGCGGGGAGAGAAATCCGGACTACGGCCGGACCTTCGTCTTCGACAACGACTTCGCAGCGCTTCGCCCGGACACGCAGCCGGAGCGGGTCAAGGACGGGCTCCTGATTGCGCAGGGCGAGGCGGGCACGTGCCGAGTCGTGTGCTACGACCCTCGCCACGACCTGACGATGGCGCGGATGGCGCCCGCCGCCGTCCGTCCGATCATCGACCTGTGGGCCGACCAGACGACGCAGCTCGGCGAGCGCTACCAGTGGGTCCAGGTGTTCGAAAATCGGGGGGAGGCGATGGGCGCCTCCAATCCGCACCCCCACGGTCAGATCTGGGCCGGCTCGTCCCTCCCGCGCGACGGCGCCCGCGAAAGCGCGACCCAGCGCCGCCACTTCGAGCGCACCGGTCGAGCCCTGTTGGCCGACTATGTCAGCCAGGAGGTCGGTGGGCCGCGCGTCGTCGTGGACAACGCCGACTGGCTGATCGTCGTTCCGTTCTGGGCGGGTTGGCCGTTCGAGACCTTGATCCTGGCCAAGCAGCCCGCGGGCCGGTTGGCCGACCTCGGGAACGAGGCGCGAGACACCCTGGCGGCGGCCCTGGTCGAGCTCCTCGTTCGCTATGACAACCTGTTCGAGGTCGACTTCCCGTACTCGCTCGGCTGGCACCAGCTGCCGTTCGCGCCCGGGCCCGACGCGAGCCGGCCGCCGGCGGCAGAGGAGACCGCTGGCGCCGATGCATCGTGGCGGCTCCACGGTCACGTCTACCCGCCGTTGCTTCGTTCGGCCAGCGTCCGCAAATTCATGGTCGGCTACGAGCTGCTGGCCGAGACCCAGCGAGACCTCACTCCGGAGGATGCGGCCACCCGTCTGCGCGAAGTGTCGGCGACCCGCTTCGACGCGCCGCCCTCGGCCTGACTGTTCCCGCCGGCCGCTGGCTCAGGCGGCTTGCGCACGCGGGATGGCCGCCGCTCGGCCGGTCAATGTCACCTGGCGAGCGAGCGACTCGTAGAGCGTCGCCACCGGTCGCCGGATGCGTCCGAGGTCAACCAGCCCGAAGCTGTTGACCGTCCCGTTCGGCTCGCGCAGGCAGGTGTCCCAGTCCACCTGATCGGTCAGGCTGTACCAGCAGAACCCCGCGACCGGGATTCCCGAATCGGCGAGGGCCACGGTCTCATTCCAGACGTCCGTCAGCCAGGCGACGGCCAGGTCGGTCTGGTGATTCGTCTCGGCCAGCATGATCGGAACCCCGTAGCGCTCATGGAACGTGCGAGCTGCAAGGTCGAAGCCCTGGCGCTCGCCGGGCAGCGACGCGCCGCGGGCCGTCACCAGCCGCTCGTTCAGCGGGTAGTAGTCCAGGCCGACGATCGCGCTCTCGCTCGAGCCCTGATCCCGGAACCAGTCCAGCTCGGCCGGCTCCATCCCATAGCGCAGGAGCCAGCGTCGCATCGTTTCCGAGATCGGGTGGCCGTAGGTCAGGTCGAAGCCGAGCCAGCCTCGCTCGGTCAGGTGGGTTGCTCGAGCCGTCGCGGCCGGTTCGGCCGGTCGGAACACCTCGCAGGCGTCGCTCTGGAGGAAGACCGCGTCGGGCCGCCGCTCGCGGATGATCCGGGTTCCTTCCACGGCGCACCGCGCCACGTTCCGGAGCGCCTGCACGAATGCGCGGTATGTGCGCTGCTGCTCGTTCCACCAGCCGTTCTTGGCGGAGAACAGGGCGGTGATGTACGGCTCGTTGACGGGCGTGTACCAGCGGACCCAGGGATAACGCTCCACGAACGCCCGGACGTACGCGGCGTAGCGCGCCGGCAGGGCCGGGTCGCCGATGCCGGAGAGGTCGTCGGGCACCGCGAAATGGAGGAGGTCCACGATCGGCTCGATCGGCCGGTCGCGGAGAGCCGCCATGGCGACGTCGGTCCAGGCCCAGTCGAAGTGGTCGGGATCGGCTGCGACGACATGGAACGGCACGCCGTAGCGGAGGTGGGTGATGCCCATGGCCGCGACGAGATCGAGGTCCTCCTCGACCCGGGTCCAGTGCTCGGTCAGGAGCAGCTGGTCGCGACGACTGCCGCCGCGGATGACCGGCGCGGAGCACTCGACTCCGGTGGCGACGACGAACGGCATCGATCCTAGTCCCTCAATTCAGCCACGTGACAGCGTGGCTCCTTGGCGATGGTCCGGTCCGGAGGGCCGGCCGCCAATGACCCGATCGACCCATGACCGGATTCAGCAACGGGTGCGAGAACCCTGCAAGCCCTGATCGACGCCATTGTTGCTGACGGGAATGGCAGCGGGGCAACCATCCTGCTCTGCAGGACTCTTGCCCCCGGGGTCCCTGCCCTGAGCACGGAGTTTCACGTGGTCCGCGATCTCGTCTGCCTCTCGCATCTGCGCTGGGACTTCGTCTACCAGCGTCCGAACCACCTCATGGCGCGCGCGGCGCGGGATCGGCGGGTCTTCTTCGTGGAGGAACCGACGGATGCCGGGACTGCCCTCCCGCACCTCACGACCGCCATGCGCGAAGGCGTGACCGTCGTGACACCGCACCTGCCCGCCGGGCTGACCGCGGACGCCAGGTTCGTCGCGCTCCGGAGCCTCGTCGACGATCTGGTCCGGGCCGAACGGATCCGGCAGCCCGTCCTCTGGTACTACACCCCGATGGCCCTGCCGTGGACCCGCCATCTCCGCGCGGCAGCAACCGTCTTTGACTCGATGGACAACCTGGCCGGCTTCCGGGGGGCGGCCCCGGAGCTGTTGCGGCTCGAAGCGGAGCTGGTGGAGCGATCCGACCTCGTGTTCTGTGGAGGGGCCAGCCTCCACGAGCGGATGCGCCATCGCCACCGCGCCAGCCACAGCTTTCCCAGCAGCGTCGATGTCGCCCACTTCGCCCGAGCTCGCGCTGGCCTGCCCGACCCGGCGGATCAGGCTGCCATCGAGCGGCCTCGGATCGGATACGCCGGCGTCATCGACGAGCGGGTGGACGTCGCCCTGATCGACGGGATCGCAAAGGCGCGTCCGGATTGGCAGGTCGTCCTCGTCGGACCGGTCGTGAAGATCGCCGCCGAAGACCTTTCGACGCGGCCCAACATCCATCGCCTCGGGATGAAGGACTACGCGGAGCTGCCGGCCTATCTCGGCGGCTGGGACGTTGGCTGGATGCCGTTCGCCCACAACGATGCGACGCGCTACATCAGTCCGACGAAGACACCCGAGTATCTCGCCGCCGGTCTGCCGGTCGTGTCGACGAGCATTCGCGACGTCGTCGAGCCGTACGGCGCCCAGGGCCTCGTGTCGATCGCCGACGGGGTCGCCGCGGCGACGAGCGCGATCGAAGCGGCCCTCGCCGGACCTCACGCCGACCGGGCCCGCATCGACATGTTCCTGGCGAGCCGCTCGTGGGATCGCACGTGGGCGGCAATGGCGGGGCTCGTGGACGAGCTGGCGGGACGAGACCTGGACGGACGCGCTCCGAGTCGCCGCCCCGCGACTGACCTGGTGCGCTCCGGTGCAGGAGTCGGCCAGCCGAGCGCTGCTGTCGTCCAGGCCGGGCTAGCCGAGGCATCGTCGGCAGCATCCCAGATGGCGGCCGGACGGGCCGGCCGCGCCGGACGGGCAGGCTGATCATGGGTCATGACGTCGTCGTGGTTGGCGCCGGGTTTGCCGGCAGCGTGATCGCGGAGCGCCTCGCCAGCCAGCTCGGCAAGCGGGTCCTCGTCCTCGATCGCCGGCCGCACATCGGCGGCAATGCGTTCGATGAGCCGGACGCATCGGGCATCCTGATCCACCGCTACGGGCCGCACATCTTCCACACGAACTCGGCCGACATCTTCGACTACCTGTCGCAGTTCACGGCATGGCGCCCGTACGAGCATCGCGTCCTGGCGTCAGTTCGGGACCGGCTCGTGCCCATCCCGATCAACCGCACCACGATCAATGAGCTCTTCGGACTGAACCTCCGGAGCGACGCCGACGTCCAGGCCTTCTACGACGCACGGGCCGAACCGGGCCCGACCCCCCGAACGTCCGAGGAGGTGGTCGTCCAGGGCGTGGGACGCGAGCTGTACGAGCTCTTCTTCCGGGGCTACACCCGGAAGCAATGGGGTCTCGATCCGAGCGAGCTCGACGCGGCGGTGACGGCCCGGGTGCCGGCCCGGGCGAACGTCGACGATCGCTACTTCACCGACACGTACCAGGCGATGCCTGATCCTGGATATACCCGGATGTTCGAGCGAATGCTCGACCATCCCAGGATCGAGATCCGCCTCGCTGTCGACTTCCACGACGTTCGCCAGACGCTCGACTTCGGCCAGCTCGTGTACACGGGCCCGATCGATACCTACTTCGACGGCCGGTTCGGGCCGCTGCCGTATCGCTCCTTACGGTTCGAGTTCGAGACTCATCCGGTCGCCCAGTTCCAGCCGACCGGGACCGTGAACTATCCCGACGAGACGTCGGTCGCGTTCACCCGGATCAGCGAGTTCAAGCACCTGACCGGACAGGTTCACGAAGCGACGACGATCGTTCGCGAGTACCCGGCCGCGACAGGCGATCCCTACTACCCGATCCCGCGCCCGGAGAATCGAGCCCTGTACGAGCGCTACCGCGACCTTGCCGCAGCGACGCCGGACGTCCATTTCGTCGGCCGTCTCGGCACGTACAAGTACTACAACATGGATCAGGTCGTGGGCCAGGCCCTCGCGACGTTCCGCCGGATTGCCGACGGCAGCGCCTCCGCTGCCGCCTGACGGGACTTTTGGGCCGCGGGGGCGTCCGGAGGCCTGACCGTCGGTCATGATCCGGGCACGATGACGGCCCGGCCACGCCCCTCGATCCTGGCCTCCGCAGGTCCCATCTGGGCGCTGGGTATCGAGGACACATTCATCCCGCACGCCGCAGCACGGACCGGTCGGGTGCTCGACGAGTACGTCCTCACCGGGCACGACCGCCTCTGGCGGAGCGACCTTCGTCTGATCGCGGATGTGGGCGTCGGGTGGCTCCGCTACGGCATCCCGTGGTACCGCGTGAACCCGGCGCCGGGGGTCTTCGACTGGACGTGGACCGATGAGGTCCTGCCGTACCTCGTCGAGGACCTCGGGGTCCAGCCGATCCTTGATCTCGTCCACTACGGCGCCCCGCTCTGGCTCGAGGGGACGTTCCTTTCGCCGGACTACCCTGGACGGGTCGCCGAGTACGCGGCTGCGGTCGCGCTGCGCTACGGGAGGCTCGTCCGACACTGGACGCCTCTCAACGAACCGCACGTTCACGCCCACTTCGCGGGCCGAGCCTCGGCCTGGCCGCCTTATCGCAGGGGCGAGCGCGGGTTCAGCCAGGTGTTCGTCGCCCTCGCGCGCGGGATGGCCCTGACGGTCGACGCGATCCGGGCCAACGTTCCGGACGCAAAGATCGTGCACGTGGAGGGGATGTCGGTGATCACGACCGACGACCCGGTGCTGGCGCCTGAGGTCGCCCGTCGGCTGGAGATCCCATATCTCGGCCTCGACTTGGTGGAGGGCCGGGTCAACGAAGGCCACCCGATGCATGACTGGCTGCTGGACCATGGCGTCGGACGGCGCGACCTCGTCGAGCTCGCCCAACCGGGCCGTCGGATGGATGTGTTCGGCGGCAACTTCTACCCGCAGGCGAGCTGCTGGGTCGTCGCGGGCTCCGTCGAACAGCCGCGAACGCGCCGCCGGCGCGGGACGGCGCTCGATCTGGAGGTCGCCATTCGCGATGCCGCGATCCGGGCGGATCGGCCCGTCCTCCTCACGGAGACGAGCGTCTACGGTTCGACCCGGTCGCGCAGCCGGTGGCTCGAGGACGTTGTCGTCTCCACAGATCACCTCCGAGACGACGGCGTCCCGCTCATCGGGGTCACCTGGTTCCCGGCCTTCAGCTTGTTCAGTTGGGATTATCGGCGCGGCAGGCGGACGCCCAACGCCTACCTGTCGCACATGGGCCTGTGGGATCTCGTTCCCGACGCCGCCGGCGAGCTCGCCCGCGTTCCGACCGGGCTCGACGAGCGCTACCGGGAGCTCGCAACCGGCGCAGCTCGGGACGGACGCTGACCGGCGCTGGCCTGGGGCGCGGGTCGCTGGGCCTCATCGCCGAGCGCCTCGCCCAGAATCGCCTCCAGCTGCTCCCACTCGACGAGGAACGCGTCGTGGCCCTTTGTCGAGCGGATCTCGCGATAGCGGGCGGCAACGCCGGCCTGCGCGGCCGCCGTGACCAGCGCCCGCACCTGACGCGGCCCGTACAGGATGTCGTCGACGATCCCCACGCCCGTCAGGCGGACATCGCCGACGGCGAGGTGGCTTAGGGCGGCATCGAGCCCGCCTCGCGCGCCTCCGGCATCGTGGCGATCCATTGCCCCGACGAGGGTCCGATACGTGTCGCCGTCGAAGCGGTCGACGAGCTTGGCACCCTGGTGGTCGAGATAGCTGACGATCGATGGCCGCCCGTCGGGCTCGACCGACCGCCCGAAGCGCTCGTCGAAATCGGTCTCGCTCCGGTAGGTCGTCATCGCCAGCTGGCGGGCGATGGCAAGGCCGTCATTGCCGAGCCGCTCGATCAGCTCCACCTGGATCCGGTTCCAGGCGATGGCCATGGGCCCGGTCGCGGCGGGGGCCGCGATCGGCATCACATGGCGGACGGCCGCCGGCCTGGCCAGGCCGACCTCGAGCGCGACCATCCCGCCGAGCGAGCCACCGACGACGAGGGCGATCTCCTCGATCCCGAGGTCGTCGAGGAGCGCCCACTGGGCGCGGGCCTGATCCCTGGTCGAGACCGCCGGGAACGACCGACCGTAGGCGGCGCCGGTGCGTGGGTCGATCGACGTGGGGCCGGTCGACCCGTAGCGCCCGCCGAGGAGGTTGGCGCCGAGGACGCCGAACCGCTCGGTGTCGAGCGCCCGGCCCGGCCCGATCAGTGGCTCCCACCAATCGCCGGCCGCGTCGGCTGATCCGGTGAGCGCGTGGACGACGACGATCTGCGGCGCGTCGCCGGGTCCCGGCCCGTCGTGGCGCCACGCACCGACGAGGCCGGGCAACTCGGTTCCGTCACCGAGCCGGAACGGCCCGAGGGCGGTGGACTCGAGCCGTCCCGAACCGAACGGCACGGGCTGGGTCGAGGGCGCCGCGATGGCGGCGCCCTCGGACTGGGTCATCCGGCCGCGCCCACGAGCTCGCCGTCGGGCGTGGCCGTCTCGCCCTCGAGCGCGATCAAGAGGGCCCGGTCCAGATCGGCGATCAGGTCGTCGACGTGTTCGAGCCCGACCGACAGCCGGATGAGATCGGGGGTGGTTCCGGTGGAGATCTGCTCATCGGCGGTGAGCTGCGAGTGGGTCGTCGATGCAGGGTGGATGATCAGCGACTTCGCGTCGCCGACGTTGGCCAGAAGCGAGAAGATCGTGACGTTGTCGATCAGCTTGCGGCCGGCGTCGACGCCGCCGCGCACGCCGAAGGTCACGACCCCGCCGAAGCCGCCCCTCAGGTATTTCACGGCCTGCTTGTGGGTGGGAGCCGACTCGAGGCCGGGGTAGCTGACCCAGGTCACGCCGTCGCGCTTCTCCAGCCACGTGGCCACGGCCAGGGCGTTCTCGCTGTGGCGCTGGATCCGGAGAGGCAGCGTCTCGAGGCCCTGGAGAAACAGGAACGCGTTGAACGGGCTCAAGGCGGCGCCGACGTCGCGCAGGCCCTGGACGCGCAGCTTGAGGATGAACGCAAGGTTGCCGAACGCCTCGGTGTAGCTGATCCCGTGGTAGGACGGGTCGGGGTGGACGAAGTCCTGCTTGAACCGCTCGGACGCCGCCCAATCGAACGTGCCGCCGTCCACGACCACGCCGCCGATCGCGGTTCCGTGGCCGCCGATCCACTTCGTCGCCGAGTGGATGACGATGTCCGCGCCGTGCTTGATCGGCTGGGCGATGAGCGGGGCGAACGTGTTGTCGACGATGACCGGCACGCCCCGGGCGTGGGCCACGTCGGCGATCGAGGCGAGGTCGTGCACATCGAGCCGGGGATTGCCGATCAGCTCCAGGAAGACGGCCTTCGTGTTCTCGTTGATCGCCCGCCCGAAGGCCGACGGATCGGAGCCGTCGACATAGGTGGCGGTGATCCCGATCTTGGGCAACGTGTGGGTGAACAGGTTGTACGTCCCGCCGTACAGCGACGACGACGCCACGATGTTGTCGCCGGCCCGCGCGATGTTCAGGATCGACAGCGTCTCGGCGGCCTGTCCGGAGCTGACTGCGAGGGCCGCGACGCCGCCCTCGAGCGCGGCGATCCGCTGCTCGAACACGTCGTTCGTCGGGTTCATGATCCGGGTGTAGATGTTGCCGAACTCCTGGAGCCCGAAGAGCCGCGAGGCGTGGTCGGCGTCGTTGAAGACGTAGCTCGTGGTCGCGTAGATCGGGACAGCCCGGGCGTTGGTCGTCGGGTCCGGCTTCTGGCCGGAGTGGAGGGCCAGGGTCTCGGGGCGGAAGGTGGTCGGGTCGAGCTCGGCCATGGCGTGGTTCTCCTTGTCCGTGGGTGGTGAAGGTCAGGCGACGCGGCGGACCCGGCCGGACTCCACCTCGTAGATCACGCCGCTAACCGGGACGTCCTTGACCCATGGATGGGCCCGGATGCGCTCGACCTGGGCCGCCAGGTTCTCCTCGAGGTTGCGGAACGAGTGGAGGGCCAGGTCCACGGTCGCGCCGGTCGCAGTGGCGATCTGCTGGCGAACGGGCTCGTCCTCGAAGGTCAGCATCCCGCAGCCGGTGTGCTCGACGACGATGACCTCCTCGGTTCCGAGCAGGTGCTGGCTGATGACCAGCGAGCGGATGGCATCGTCGGTCGCGAGCCCTCCCGCGTTGCGGATGATGTGGGCGTCGCCGGTGCGCAGGCCGAGCGCGTCCTCCACGGTCAGCCGGGCATCCATGCAGGCGAGAACCGCGAGCTTGCGGCCGGGAGGGAGCGGCAGGCTCGATCGATCGAACTGGGCGGCGTAGCGCTCGTTCTCGGAGATGGCCCGAGCGAGCTGGGCCGGCTGGCTGTCGGCGGCGGTCATGGTGATCCTCTTGAAGAGCTCGTTCATCCGGGTGCCCTGGGAAGGCGTGGGTTGGGGATCTGGCGGTCACCCATCGCGTCGGTCGGAGGGAACAAAAAAACCGCGGCTCCTGCTTCAGGAACCGCGGCCCCGGGACCTCGTCCGAGGTCTCGCGCCAGTCATCTCACGATGCGCGTGACCTCAGATCCCGTCCTCCGTACGGCGGGGCCGCCAGCGCATACACATGTTCCAGGACGGTTGGGTGTGGGTCATCGCTCGGCGATGCTGGCCGATGGCGGGGCGTGCCGTCAACCCCGGCGACCGAAACGCAACCTTCCGGCCGGACGAACCGGTCGGGCGCTAGGCTTCACGGTGTGACCGCGATTCCCAGCTCCTTTCGGGCCTACGTGGCCGAGAAGATCGAGGTTTCCGGCGCGACGCCGGCTGTCGAGCGCGGCCTGCGGACCTTGGCGGCGGACGACCTGCCGCCTGGCGACGTCGAGATCCGGGTGGAATGGTCGTCGGTCAACTTCAAGGACGGCCTCGCGACCCGGGCCGACGGCAAGGTCGCCCGGATCAGTCCGCTGATCCCTGGCATCGACCTGGCCGGGACGGTCGTCTGGTCGGCCGATGGCGGCGTCCCGGTCGGAGCCTCCGTCCTTGCCCATGGTTACGACCTCGGGGTCGCCCGTCACGGCGGCTACGCGGAGTTTCAGCGGGTGCCGGCGGCCTGGGTCGTGCCGCTGGCTGGCAGTCCTGGCGGCCTCACGACGCGTGAGGCGATGGCGATCGGGACCGCCGGATTCACCGCCGCGATGTCGGTTATCGCCCTCGAGGAACACGGCCTGCGACCCGGTGAGGGACCGGTCCTCGTCACTGGCGCCAGCGGCGGCGTCGGGTCGACTGCGGTGGCGATCCTCGCCCAGCGCGGCCACGAGGTCTGGGCGGCCACGGGCAAGGCCGACGAGGAGGCGCGGCTCCGAGGGCTCGGCGCGGCCGGGATCCTGACCCGCGACGAGGTGACGGCGCCCGGCAAGCCACTGGAGTCGGAGCGCTGGGCCGGCGCCGTCGACGCTGTCGGAGCGGCGACGCTGCCATACGTCCTGCGCACCCTCCGGACGGGAGCCGCGGTGGCGTCGAGCGGCAATGCCAGCGGCCCGAAGCTCGACACGACCGTCTTTCCGTTCATCCTCCGCGGGGTCGCCTTGCTCGGCATGGACTCGGCCCAGATGGCGATCGAGCGGCGGCGGGCGATCTGGGGCCGGCTGGCCGACGACCTCCGGCCGCGCGCCCTCGGCGAAGGGCTGACGGAGGTCGGCCTCGACGCTCTCGAGGGCGCTCTCGACGCGATCGTCGCAGGCGCCGCGCGCGGCCGCTGGGTGGTCCGCGTCAGCGACTGAGCACGGACCTCAATCGAGCTCGCCGCGGAGCTGGGCGAGCGCCCGCTCCAGCGGTTGGCGCGCCGCGTCGGCAGGGTAGGGGGTCCGGAGCACGGCGGCGTCCAGATCGAGGCTGCCGGCGTGAACGAGCGTCGCGAGCTCGGCGATGGCCCGGAACTCGGTCATCTGGTGGACGACGAACGCCCGATCGCCGACCGTCCCGTGACCCGGCACGACGGCGCCGGTCGCGAGCTCCACGATCTTCTCGACCGTGACGGGCCAGTCCATCGGAAAGCCGTCGCCGAAGTACGGGGTCGCGTCGTTCTCGAGGAGGTCGCCGGCCAGGAGGACATCGACGTCGGGGATCAGGACGACGATGTCGTTGTCGGTGTGGCCTCGGCCGAGATAGCGCAGCTCCACGAGCCGGCCGCCGGCGTCGAACGGCACGGTTGTCTCCGTGTCGAACGTCCGGTCGGGCGGGTCGAGCACGACGGCCGCGAGGTCGTCGGCCATGTCCGGAAAGTTGGTCGAGACCCGCGCGATCTGGGCGGCCCCCGTGTCGCGGACCATGTCGGCGCACCGTTCGTGGCCCCAGATCGGCGCTGGCCGGAATCGGTGGTTGCCGAATGCGTGGTCGTTGTGGCCGTGGGTGTTGACGACAGCTCGGACCGGCAGCGGGGTCAGCTCGCGCAGGTCGGCCAGGATCTCGTCGGCCTGGCGATGCGAGATGCGGGTGTCGACGATCAGCACCCCGTCGTCGCCCATGACGGCAACGATGTTCTGGTCGTAGAAGGTGTAGCGCCGGGCAAAGACCCGATCGCCGACCTCGCTCCACATGGACATGGCACGCAGCGTACCGGGCCCGGGCCTACGATGGCGGCCATGACGACATCGACGACGGCCCGGCTCGTGGCGCGCGACGGCACCGATCTCCTGACCCGTCACTGGGCGCCGGTCGGCGAGCCGTGGGCGACGATCCTGCTGGTTCACGGCATTGCGGAGCACTCAGGGCGGTATGAGCAGGTCGGGCGGCAGCTGGCCGAGGCCGGCCTGGTGGTCCACGCGTACGACCAGCGCGGCTTCGGCGGGTCGAGTGGACGGCGGGCCTTCGTCGAGCGCTGGACCCAGAACCTCGACGACCTCGACGACGTGTTGACGAGGGCCCGGACTGCCTCCGCGGGCCAGCCCGTCGTCGTGTTCGGTCACTCGCTCGGGGGTCTGCTCGCCCTGGGGCACGCGGTGGCCGATCCAGCCCGGCCGCTGCCGGACGCGCTCGTCCTCAGCGCGCCGGCCCTGGACGCAACGATCCCCGGCTGGAAGCGAGCCCTCGCCCGAGTCCTGGGCACGGTTGCTCCGACGATGACGCTCAAGAACGACTTCGACGGCGCGCTCCTCTCGCGCGACCCGGCGGTCGGGATCGACTACCTCGCCGATCCGCTCAACCAGCACGTGACCACGGTGGGCTTCGGGGCGGCCGCGATCGCCGAGCAGGCGCGAGTCCGTGGTGCGCTCGGGCGGCTGTCCATACCGGCTCTTGTCTACCACGGCGAGGCCGACACGCTCGTCCCGACCGCCTCTTCGGAGTCTCTCGCGGCGGTCGGGGGCGTGACCCGCCGGACGTATCCGAACCTCCGCCACGAGGGCCACAACGAGCCGGAGGGCCCGGCCGTCATCGGCGACGTCATCGACTGGCTCCGAGCGAAAGTGGGCGAAACGGGACCCGGTGCTAGACTCGGCGGCAACTGAATACCGCCTCCGGGGAGCGCAGTCGCGCTGAGAGTGTGGCCCGACCACAGACCCGCCGAACCTGATCTGGATCATCCCAGCGAAGGAAGCAGGCCCATGAGACTCGATGCTGCCGTCCCGGTTTCCTGGGGCGGCATCGTTCTGAATCGAACCCCGAGGTCGAGTCTCGTGAAGTCGTTCCGTCTCCTGCTCGCCGCCGCGCTCGTCGTGGCCGCCTGCGGGCCCTCCAACCAGGGGCCGTCTGCGCCCGCCGTGTCGTCAGGGCCGTCCGCGCCGTCGCCGCTGCCTCCATCCGGATCGATCGCGCCGTCGATCCCGGCAGCACAGGGCAGCGTCCGGCTCGCGCTCGACTGGACGCCCAACACGAATCACACAGGGTTCTTCGTTTCCCGGGCGAAGGGCTGGTATCGCGAGGCAGGGATCGACCTCCAGATCCTGCCCTACGCCTCCGCAACGCCGGAGACGCTCCTCGCGGCCCACCAGGCCGAGTGCGGGATCAGCTTCCAGGACTCGATGACGTTCGCCGTCGCCAAGGGTGCCGACATCGTCAGCGTCGCCGCGATCCTCCAGAAGACGGCGTCCGCGATCGGCGTCCTGGCCGACGGCCCGATCCAGCGGCCAAAGGATCTCGATGGCAAGACCTACGCAGGTTTCGGCTACCCGAACGAGGTCCCGACCCTCAAGTCCGTGATCGAGGCAGATGGCGGCACCGGCGACTTCACGGTCGCAACTCTCGACGCCGCGGCGTACGAGGCGCTCTACAGCAGGCGGGCCGACTTCACCATCCCGTTCACGGCCTGGGAGGGAGTCGAGGCCGAGCTGCGCGGGATCAAGCTCCGCTACTTCCAGTTCGCCGACTACGGCTTTCCCGAGTTCTACCAGGTCGTCCTGGCCTGCGACCGGCAATGGCTGGCGAAGGAGCCCGAGGCGGGGAAGCGGTTCGTCGCCGCGACGGTTCGCGGCTTCCAGCTCGCCGTCGACGATCCGGAAGCGGCCGCCGGACTCCTGGTGTCGGAAAACCCGGGCGTGTTCGACGCGAACAAGGAGCTGCCGCCGGCGAGCCAGCGGTTCCTGGTCGACGGCGACTATCTCGTCGACGCGAACCGGCGTTTTGGGGCCCAGACTCTCGAGCGCTGGACCGACTACTCCGCGTTCCTGTACGAGCAGGGCCTCCTCGCGGACGCCAAGGGCAAGCCGTTGACCGCGCCGCTCGACTACGGCCGGCTGTTCACGAACGACTTCCTGCCGTGACGCAGGAGGCCGGGGGACCGGTTCGGGCTTGGGCAGGGCTCGCTCGGTTCGGGCCGCCGGTCGCCCTCGTCGCCGTCCTGCTCGGCGCCTGGGAGCTCTACGCCAGGTCGTCGGGCATCAGTCCGTTCGTCCTCCCGGCGCCGAGTCAGGTCCTCGGCTCTCTCTGGGAGTTCCGTTCCGAGGCACTCCGCCATGCCATCCCCACGATCGCCGAGACCGTCGTCGGGTTCAGCCTGTCGATCTCGGCGGCCACCGTCGTCGCGATCGCCCTGGATCGATCGGGCTGGGCCCGCCGCGCCGTCGAGCCGCTGCTCGTCGCCTCCCAGACGGTCCCGATCGTCGCGATTGCCCCGCTCGTCGTCGTGTGGTTCGGGTTCGGCCTGCTGCCCAAGGTGCTGGTCGTCGTCCTCGTCACGTTCTTCCCGATCACGATCGCCCTGCTCGACGGCTTCGCCTCGACGACCGCCGACGCCACCGACCTGCTGCGTTCGTTCGGGGCGTCGACGGGACAGACGTTCCGCAAGCTCCGCTGGCCGTCGGCCCTGCCCGGCTTCTTCACCGGCCTGCGGATCGCGGCGACGTACGGGGTCGTTGCCGCGGTCATCGGGGAGTACGTCGGCGCCACCGCCGGGCTCGGGATCTGGATGCAGCTGAACCAGCGCTCCTTCCGGACCGATCTGGTGTTCGGCGCGATCGTCCTGACCGCCGGCCTGAGCATCGGGCTGTATAGCCTCGTCGTCCTCGCCGAGCGCCTCACGATCCCGTGGTGGCGCGCGTCACGGACGGCTGGCGCGACGAACCGGCGATCGCCCGAGGGCTGACGCGCCGCGTGAGACGCTCCGCCATGACCGCTCACTACACGAACGTACGTGACGTGATCGGTCGCTGGCGGGCCAAAGCCGCCGTGCGCGAGCCAAGTTCAGTCGATGACTCGTCCGATGAGCGAACCCGGCCTGCCTGGAAGGAACCGTGCCCGTTGCGCTCGCCGGGGAGCATCACCGACGGGGCCGTCAGGTCACAGCGCGACGATTGCCTCGCGGATCGCGCCGAGCGAGCGGATGGTCTCCAGGTCCCAGGGCGACCGGAAGATCAGGATCGGATGGCGGATGCCAGCTGTGACGTAGGCCGCGAGCGCAGCGGCGACCTCGTTGACCGGACCGCCGACCACCAGCCGCCCCTCGCCCTCGCGTGGACGGTGTGCGGCTGCGTACCCGGCCCAGACCCGTTCGGCCTCGTCCGCCGCCGGGCGGACGACGACGTTCAGGTTGACGGTCCGCTCGATCTCAGCGGAGTCGCGTCCGATGGCCAGGCAGTGCTCGCGCAGGATCGCGTCGCTGGCGGAGATCGATTCGGGCGAGCCATAGGCGTTCCACAGGTCGGCAAACCGGGCCACGATCGGGAGCGTCTTGCGCGGTCCGGAGCCGCCGATCAGGATCGGGAGGCGGGGCTGGATCGGGAGCGGCGCGACGAGGGCGTCGCGGAGCCGATAAAACCGGCCCTCGTGGCTGAACCGCTCGCCGTCGAGCAGGCGTCGGATGATGCCGACCGACTCTCCCAGCCTGTCGAGCCGCTCGCCGAAGCCGCTTCCGAAGTCGTATCCGAACGCCTCGTGCTCTTCCTCGAACCAGCCGCCGCCGAGACCGAGGATCGCCCGCCCGCCGCTGATGTGGTCGAGGGTCGTTGCCAGCTTCGCCGTCAACCCCGGATTGCGCAGCGTGTTGGCGGCGACGAGCAGCCCGAACCGAGAGCGGGAGGTGACTGCCGCCGCCGCCGCGAGCGTGGTCCAACCCTCGAACTTTGGGCTGTCGGCGTCGCCCTCGTCCGACAGCAGGTGGTCGTCGATCCAGAGATCGTCGGCGCCGCTGTCCTCGGCCGTCTGCAGCGCGGTCCGGAGTGACGGCCAATCGGTCCGCTGGACCCAGAACGCGGCACCGATCCGGACCGGGTGGGTCGGTGTGGTCGCAGTGTGTGGGTCCGGCATCCGGGCGATGGTACGCTCGGCTGGATGGCTCGATCTGACCGCGCGGCCCAAGCAGTGCGCTCCGCGGCGCTGAAGCCCGTGACCCGTCGCCGGTTCAACTCCAGGCTCTTCCGCTGGCATGCGGGTGCACGCCGACCACTCGCCATCCGCGAGGCCGCGAACCCATGGCAGATCCTCGTCGCGGAGGTCATGTCGCAGCAGACGGGCATCGAGCGGGTGGGGCCGGCCTGGCGGTCGTTCGTGGACCGCTGGCCGACGCCCGGTCACCTTGCCGACACCGGGACCCACGAGCTGCTTGCCGCATGGGCCGGGCTCGGCTACTACCGCAGGGCGCTGGCGCTACGGGAGGCCGCCCGGACAATCGTCGCCGAGCACGGCGGCCACGTCCCCGCGACCGTCGACGCGCTGGAGCGGCTGCCCGGGATCGGCCCGTACACGGCGCGCGCCGTTGCCGCGTCGGCCTTCGGCGTTCCCGTGGCGCCCCTCGATGTCAACGTCCGGCGCGTCGTTTCGCGGATCCTGGGCAGCCCGGCCTCCGCTCCCGCACTGTCGATCGTTGCCGACGACCTCGTCTCGCGCGCTACGCCCGGCCGTTGGGTCGACGCCGTGATGGATCTCGCATCGAGCGTCTGTACGCCGCGCACGCCGAGCTGCGACACATGCCCGCTCGCGGTCATCTGCGCGTCGCGCGGCCAGACCAGGGACGGCGAAATGCGATCCCGCGCCGTGCCCTTCCCAGCGACTGCCCGATGGCTCCGGGGTCGGCTGCTCGCCGCCGTCACGTCGGTCCCGGCTGGAACGTGGGTCGCGCTGCCCGACCGCCTCGGACTTCACGACGCCACTGCCATCGATGCGGCCGCCCGAGCCCTGGATCGCGAGGGTTTTCTGGATCTGCGCGCGGGAGCGGCTCGCATCCGGGCATGATTCCGCGCTCGACTCACCCGTTTCCGGCCGCCCCGCCCTCTTGTAGGTGACGCCACAGCACAGAGGGTCGATGGACACGGCTGACGCGATCGCGCTCGCACCCGCCGGCTCCCCGACGCGCGAGACGCTCGTCGCGGAGCTCGACGGCCACGGTCCGATGCTGCTGGCGGCGGCTCGCGTGATCACGCTCGACACCGCTGAAGCGGAGGACCTGGTGCAGACGACCTTCGAGATCGCGCTCCGCCGCCTCGACGATCTGCGCGAGCCGCGCGCCATGCGAGCGTGGCTCCTCACGATCCAGACCCGGGAAGCGTTCCGGGTCGTTCGCCGTCTGCGCCGCCTCGTCAGCCTCGACGGCCGCGTGGCCGAGATCCCGAGCCCGTGGGTGGACCTCGCCCAGCGGACCGACCTTCGCCAGGCGCTCGGCCGCCTACCACGCCGGACGCGAGCCGCGATCGCCCTCCATCACCTGGCCGGGCTGTCGGTCGCGGACACCGCGCAGGCCCTCGGCGTGAGCGAGAACACCGTGAAGAGCCAGCTGAAGACCGGCCTCGGCCGGCTGCGAGAGGAGCTCCGTGGTGGCTGACGTTCAGCCCGACGGGCCGGCGGTCGAGGCCCGGTTGCGCGACTTCCTCGCGGCCGAGCTGCACCAGGCCGAGCTCGACTTTCCGCATCTCCTGCCGCGGGAGCGGGCGGCCGGGCGCCGGCCCCACTTGCCGCTCGCCATCGTGACTGCGGGTCTCGCCGTCCTGGTGCTCGCCGTGATCGCGCCGCGGCTGATCGATCGCGGAACCATCGCGACCGGGGCGATCGAGATGGGCGCGGACGGGCTTCCGGTCGCGATCGGCGGCGAGCCGGTGGCGCGTGGCGACGAGATCGCGACGAGCCTGTCGGGCGACAGCTTCCTCGCCGGCGGGACGCTCGTCCTCGATACCCGGATCTGCGTGTCACGGTCCCCGCGCGCCCAGCTCGGCTGCCCCGAGGGCTGGACCCTTGTCGTCGGTCCAGTCGAGAGCCCGTCTGCTGAATACGTTCTCGATGGCGCGCCCACAGCGCCAGGATTCGTCCGCACGTCGGGGGCGCGGACCGTGGCTCGCGTGCATGGTCATGTCGCTTCGTCGCGCCCGGCGAGCAGCGAGATCCTCGTCATGGAAGCCGTGGTGTGGCGACTGCCAACGAAGGGGCCGATTTCTGAAGACGCGAGCCCGCCCGAGGGCGGCGAGATCAATGACGCCCTGGTGCCTGACTTCGTCAGCACCTTGGGCGGCGACGGAGTCACCATCGCGGGATACGTTCCCAAGCGGTTCCTTCTCGACGGCGGCACGCTGCCGGGCAATCCGTCGGCGCCGCCGCAGCCCGAGCCGGCGCCGGTGTACGCCGACGACTTGACGACCCTCGTCGGCCACATGGTCCCCGGGGTTGGCTTCGCCGCGCTGGGGGCGAGCCCGATTCCGGCGCTTCCGAGCCCGTCCGTCGGCCCGTCGGTCGGCCCGTCGGTCGGCCCGTCGCCAACGCCGTCGACCGGTGTTCTCGTCGACTGCGGCCGGATCTCGCCCGCAGCCTGCGGCACGGCCATCGACCTGGTTCAGGCCGGACACGAGGCTGAGGTCGCAGGTGCGACGCGGATCGTCATGGACGACACGTGCCCAACGCGCCGGTCGAGCGCCGGCACAACGATCATGGTCGTCTGCGATCGGCTGTACCCGTTCGACACCATCGTCGTATTCGTCACCGCCGGCGGCGACACGACGGGCTGGTACGCGTTCAGCGTCGTCGGCCTCGAGCCAAACATGCCGACGACCGTCAAACCGTGGATCGGCGACATCCCGACCCACGTCCTGGAGAAGCTCCAGCAGCCCTAGACCGGGCCGCCGCGTCCGCCGCCTCCCGCAGGCGCGGGTTGGGGCTACCCTTCGCAGGTCATGACACCGCCGATCTCCGCCTCGCGCCCCACCGCGGGGGCCACGGGCGTTCCACTGCCGGCGGACGACCCCGAGCTGCTCGAGCTCGACCTGCGCGATCTGCGCCGGCACTGGGCGGCGACCGCGGCCCGGCCGCCGATGACGGCCGCGGCGATGACCGGGGCGGATCTCAAGGCCCAGGCACTCGGCATCCCGGGCGAGCGCCTGATGGAGCACGCCGGAGCGGCGGTTGCGGCGGCGGCGCGGGCCCTCGCGATCGATACCGACCGCTGGGGCAAAGGCCCGATCGTGATCCTGGTCGGGCCCGGCAACAACGGCGGCGATGGGCTGGTGGCTGCGCGGCGGCTTGCCGCGGCCGGGGCCAAGATCGTCGTCGCGCTCGTCGCGAGCGGCGCCCGCCCGACGACTCCCGACGCGGCACGGAACTGGGACCGGATCGTGCGCGACGAGCGGATCACGATCGTCCACACACCGGTCGCCCGCGACGTCGCCATGCTCGGTCACGGCATCGAAACCGCCTCGATCGTCGTTGACGCCCTCCTCGGAACCGGCGTCCGGGGTCCACTCCGGGACCCGATCCGGGCCGCCGTCGACCTGATCAACCGCGCCCGCGGCCAGATGGTGCCGGTCCTCGCGGTCGACACTCCAACGGCCGTCGATCTCACGAGCGGCGATCCATCCGACCCCGCGGTCCGGGCCGACCTGACGGTCACGTTCCATCGCCCCAAGATCGGCCTCGCGACCCGCAATGGCAAGGCCCTCGCCGGTCGCGTTCTCGTCGCCCCGATCGGGATCCCGGCCGAGGCCGACCGTGGCTGAACCGCGTACCGGGGACGCGCGCGGCCCGGGTCTCCGCGAGGCCCTCCTCGTTGGCGCCTTGGTCGTTGTCGTCGTCCTCCTGGCAGCGGCCGTTACGTCCATGGTTCCCGATTCGGCCCGCGAAGTCGTCTTCCGGACGCCGCTCCTGATCCTCGTCCTGATCGGCGGTACGGCCCTCGTCCTGTGGCGCATCACCCGGCCGGCCCGGCCCGACAGCTCCGGCCGGCCCGGCCGACCC
>JACCVQ010000113.1 GCA_013698095.1 Chloroflexota bacterium | reverse complement strand
GCTCATTCACCGAGAAGGTCGGCCTGCTCAGCGAGGTGGCCCTGTTCGCGGGCCTGTCCGAAGCCGACATGCAGGCCATCGGCCACGCAACAACGATGACCCACTGCGTGCGAGGTCAGCAGATCCTTTCGCCGGACGACCCCCCTGATCGGATCCACATCATCAAGAAGGGCCGCATCCGCGTGTATCGGATGTCACCCGACGGTAAACAGCTCACGCTCGACATCTACGAGAAGGGCACTATCCTCGGCGACATGAGCGTGCTCGGTCAGGACCGCCTTCCCGAAGCCTATGCGGAGGCGATCGATGAGGGGGTCATCTGCACGATCTCACCGGACGAGCTCAATCGGCTGATCGAGCGCTACCCGGTCGTCGGCGTCAACATCATCAAGCACCTGTCTCGACGGCTCCAGGCGGCGGAGCGCGAGCTCGAGGCGATGGCCTACCAACGGGTCGACCAGCGTCTGGCGCGCAAGCTGCTGGACCTTGGTCAGCGGTTCGGGGTGAAGACGGAGCGTGGAACCCTCATCGAGGCGAGGCTGACCCAGCAGGAACTGGCCGAGATGATCGGCACCACGCGCGAGACGCTCGCCCACACGCTGGGCGATTTCCGTCGGCTCGGGCTGCTGGAATCGTCGAAGCACAGTGTCGTCATCCGCGACGCCGAGCACCTCGCCGAGATTGCCGACGGAGACGAAGCGTCGAGATAGGCAATCGCTGCCCCGGAATCGGGACCACGAAATGATGCGTTCCGTTCGGGCCCGCTCCAGGACGCTTTCGGGCCGAGGGATCCTTCCGGTTCGTTCGGCGCACGGCATTCGCCATCAGTGGGGGCGATGCTCATTGAGATGCCACACGGCTCCCCCAATGCCGGAGGGTCATCCGTGTCCATTGCCGTCCACCGGGTCCCACGTGTAGGTCGTCGATCGGGATCCGGCCATCTGCGGTCCGGATTACGGGCCGCTCCGCTGCGCTCCCCTGCGCCGACGCGGCGCCATTCGGCCGCAACGCCCCTGATAGCTTGTCAGGACACCAGAGTCGAGCTTCGCGTGCGCCGCGCCTGATACGTAGTTATGCGACCGCAAGCTCGAAACCCGGGTTAGACGCATGGCGCGGAGTCCGACGACCTGCTGGACACGCCCGCGGAGTCGACGGCGCCACGGGATCTGCACGAGGTCGTGGCCGACCTACGTCGACTTGTGGGGCCAAGCTCGTCGCGTAGGGTGACGGGCGCCAATGACGTTAGAACGACGCGAGCATGGGCTGAGGGCACGGGGACGAGTCCCGAGGGTGCCGAGGACCGTTTGAGGTTGGCGAACGAGGTCGCCTCTTTGATCGCCAACAAGGATGGCCGTTGGACTGCGCGAACCTGGCTCATGGGGATGAATCCGGACCTAAACGACCAGGCAGCAGCAACGATGATTCGCGAATCGCAGCCCCAAGGAGGTTGGCCCGGACATCCTTGCGGCGGCGCGGGCCTTCGTCAATGAAGCCGCCTAACGCAGGTTCGTTCCGAGCGGGTCGTCGGTCGGTGCGTCACGAAGCAGTGGCATCCGCGAGTGGGTTGTTCATCCAGGTCTCCGCCATGGCCAATCGGCGCTCGAGAAGGACTCGAGGAAGTTCGTCGACTTGCTGGCGGTAGAGTCTCCCGTTTGCTGTTCTCGTGACCGCAACGTGCTTGGCAACCTCGGGGACGTAGTTGCGTGTGGTACTCAAGTTGGGCCACACCCGACGTAAGCGCTCCAGCCGCGGCCCGACATCCCAACCGCTGGCGAGTAGGTGGGCAGGGGCGGTGATTTGTTCTCGGAGCCATGTCAGTTCGGCGAGGAAGGCTGAAACACGTCCAGTCAAGCACTGGAGATCGATGGCGAAGGCCTCCGGATGATTCGATTGCAGCCATGAAGCGATGTCCGCTAAGTCCCGATCATTGGCCCAGTAGAAATGGGGGACAACGGTAAGACCCCGCGACTGCAGTAGATCCATGAAGCGCAGACTCCGGACAATGTTGTACCGAGTAGCGAGGGCGTGGTCGCCGGCCCAGACAGAGAAATCCGGTGCCACCACGAATGAGGGCCGGAGTTGAACGATGCGCTCAACCCACCCGATGCGTCGGGTCCAAAGGTCTTCAAGGTCGGCATCTGAGGCGAACAGGACGAGTCCGATCCTGGTGCCTACAGGCAGGTGGAGGCGCTCGCTCAGCACGGATGGGTGCCGCGATCTCATGCCAATCCTCCGGCGCAGGACACTGAAGGTGATCGCCATCGTCGGTCGCACCACCCCGGCGCACGCCCGGGTTCCGTCTACCTGTGAAAGCACAGCCGGGAGCTCAATCCTGGGCTGCGACCGAAGCTGAGTCAGTTGGAGGTCGAGACCGCCGACTTCCGCAAGCGCAGCACCCAGGTCGGAGCTACTGCCGGAGAGTGTGTCGAGACTGGGGTTTGGTGGACACTCTGCTTCGGTCCCAAGTACGCCGCAGTAGCAGGGGTCCGAGCAGTGGTCAGCGAGCGAAAGAAGAACCGGCTGCGGCAGGCTCCATTGTGGAATCATCGGGTGGGGTAGCCGGTGAGCAGCGCCACGCCGGTGGCCTCGCCCACCGACGTGACCGTGCCCATGAAGGCCCAGCCGAACGCCACACATGCTGACATCTCAACCGGCACAGCTTCGATCGCCATTCGACCGATTCGTTTGTTCCCAGCGACCAGCCACCACCACTCAGGGCCTGGCACCAAGTGGACGGTGTCGCCGGGCACTGCGTCGGACGTAGGGGTGAACACAACAGACCGCTCACCGGCGCAACGAGCTCGAGGATCGGTGGGCCGATCAAGAGTGACTGGATCGCGAGGTCGGATCACTGAGGCCGGACGATTTCCCTTGACCATTTCGTCTCCTAGGGCGACCGGCTCCTTGCGGCGATGCCGGGCGGGGGGTAGGGTGGGGTTGGCAGTTCAACTACAACTTGTAGTTGGGAAGACTACTGCAACTCAGCATCGGTAGCAAGAGGCTCATGTGGACCAGTCGCCCGGAACCGAAACGTTCGGAGAAGTCATTCGAACGACGAGGAAGGCAAAGGGACTGACTCAGCGTCAACTCGCCGAGCGACTCAAGATCGATTTCACGTACCTCTCCAAAGTGGAGAACGATCGAGGAGATCCGCCGGGGGATGACCTCATCCGTCGGCTGGCGGGCGAACTAGGGCTCGATCCCGAGATGCTCCTTGTAGCGGCGGGCAAGGTTCCGCCTGAGCTACGTGAGTTGGCGCAGTCCGATCGTGAGACAGCTGTGTTCCTGCGGAAGCTCCCACGCATGTCGGAGAGTGAGCGCCGCAAGGTGTACAGGAACGCGCCCGGGAAACCTGACCGCCCGTGACCTACGTGCCTCTCGCCAGGATGGAAGCTCGGACGTCAGAGCTCTGGCGAAGGCACCATCCGGAACCTGTCAAGCCGAGTGAGACGCCACGCTTGTCGGATTACTGAGTCGGCACCTCATGCTTCGGCGGTGGGTTGATCCAGACGGCGGTCGGCAGATCGGGTGGCCGCGGTGCACGGCGGACGAAGCGCTCGGGATGCGCCGCGTAGGCCTGGCTGAGGGTGATCGCACGGGCGGCCTGGACCTCCGGCGCCAAGCCGGCATGGACGATCGCCGGGGTCATGAGCCCGATGCCCGAGTGACGATGCTCGGTGTTGTACCAGGCGAAGAACCGCTGGCAGAAGGCCCTGGCGTCCTCGATCGAGCCGAACCGGTCCGGGAAGCCGGGCCGGTACTTGAGCGTCTTGAAGTGGGCCTCGGAATACGGATTGTCGTTGCTCGTGTGCGGCCGGCTGTGGCTCTTGACGATGCCCAGGTCGGCCAGCAGGAGCGCGACTGGCTTGGAGGCCATCGAGCTGCCCCGGTCGGCGTGGATGGTGAGTTGGTCGGGGGCGATGCCCTGCTTGGCCACCGTGTCGGCGATGAGCCGCTCGGCGAGGGCCGCGCTCTCGCGGGTCGCGACCATCCAGCCCGGGACGTAACGGGAGAAGACGTCGAGGATGACGTACAGGTAGAACCAGTTCCACTTGGCCGGACCCTTCAACTTGGTGATGTCCCACGACCACAGCTCGTTGGGTGCGCTGGCCAGGAGTTCGGGCGCCGCATAGGCAGGATGGCGTCGCTGGGCTCGCCGCTCACGGACCTCGGCGTTCGCCGCGAGGACCCGGTACATCGTCCGCTCCGAGGCGAGGTAGGTGCCCTCATCGAGGAGCGTCGCGTAGACGGCCGCCGGGGAGGCGTCGACGAAGCGCTCGGCATGGAGCTGCGCGAGGACCGCCGACCGCTCTTCGTCGGTGAGGGCCAGCGGCGAGCCTCGTCGCGGGCGAGGGGCCGCTGGCGGCTTGGGCGATCGGTGGCGATAGGCCGTCGCCCTCGAGACCCCGAGCGCCCGGCAGGCCGAGACCAGGCCGATCTCGGGGGCGACGGCGAAGGCCGTCTCCATCAGGACCCGCTCTCGTCGTCGGCGCTGCTCTGGGCGAGCGGGATCCCCAGGAGCTCGGAGACTTTTCCCTGGATCTCGATGATCCGTTCGGCGGTCGTGAGGCGCTGGCTGAGCCTCGCATTCCTTCGACGCAGCTGCTCGTTCTCGGCCGCCAGGGGGTGCGGCTTAGGTCTCCCCCGCGGTCGGGCCAGGCTGCTGAGCGCGCCCAGACGGTACTGCCGGCGCCAGTCGACGAGGTGGCTGCTGTACAGGCCCTCGCGGCGGAGGAGCGCGCCGATCGCGCCGGGCTCGGTCAGCGCGTTCGCCGCCTCGACGATGCGCAGCTTGTACTCGGCGCTGAAGCGCCGACGGGCCGGACGCTCGGGGACTTCCGGGTCGGGCATGGCCTCAGGATGGCCCAGCGTCGGCCGCGGTGCCAAGGGTTCCAACATCTGCGGGTGTTCCTCTCCCCGCCCTCGTCTGGTCAGCTATTCACTGAAGGGAGGGCGTCTCACCCGATTCTGGCAGAGAGGGCATCTGGGCTTGGGATTCAACGTCGAGGAGCTGCTGGACAGTCTCGATCTCCGACTGCTGTGGGAGCCGATACCGGAGGAGTCCCACGCTCGGGTCTTGGGAGCCTTGCGTCCAGCGCACCGGATGGTGGTCCTCAACGAGACGCACTTGTCCGAACTCGAAGCCAACGTTGGATTGCGGCGCTTCACGGTTGGTCATGAGGTCGGTCACTGGTACCTCCATGCTGAGCATTACCGGGCGGGCCAAATTTCGATCGATCCGACCGGCAGGACATGGTGCCGATCTGGAGCACGCGACTCCATCGAGCGTCAGGCGGAGATGTACGCGGGGTGCCTTCTGATTCCGGAGGATCAGTTGCGCGAGTCGTTTCCCGCCGGGCGCGAGCCAGGGTGGTCGCAGATCTACGAACTCGCAAGGACCTTCGTCGTCACACCCACCGCGATGATTGTCCGCCTCGAGGAGCTCAAGCTCGCGCATCGCGACGCCAACGGAGTCCCGCAGGTCGGTCAGGCGAGAGACGCCCGACAAGGACTGCTTTTCGAATAGGCCTGCGCCGTCGCCCCAGTCGGCCATGATCGCCCGGAGGTCAATACGTAGCCGTACCGAGGTCGTTCGCCGCGCCTCGACCGGCCGGCACCGACTAATGTGACCATCTCTCGAATGAAGGCAAGCGACGCCGCGTACGAAGTTCTTAGCCATTCGGCCGGCCCACTCCACGTGAAGGATCTGGCTGAACAGATGGTCAGTCAGGGTCTCTGGCAGACGCAGGGCAAGACGCCTTGGGACACGCTCTCGGCGATCCTGGGCGCGGAGATTAACCAGCTCGGAGCCGCCAGCCGCTTCGCGCGCGAGGGACCGAACACCTTCCGGTTGCGCCAACCTGACGATCCGATCCCACCGCTGGCGGGGCCAAACTCTGGGATCGCGGCGTGGATGTTCCAAGGCAACCCGACGCTGTACGACCTCCTCGGTGGGATCGCCGTTGGCTCGTTGACGAACTACGCCATGAACCAGCACCGCGACCACGCCGCGTACGGACAGCGGATCTATTTCTTTCTCTCGGGCGACAAGGCTGGGATCTACGCCGTCGGCCGGGTATCGAGCACGGCCTATCGAGCCGAACAGGCCAACGAGTTCGGGGTTTGGAAGGTCGACGTCGCCTTCGAGGCAACCGTCGACCCGCCGCTGCTCCGAGGAGCCGACATCGCGGCCGACCCGCTTCTCTCGTCCTTCGGGCCATTCATGGGGCGCATGGGAACGAACTTCCCGATCCCAGCGGACGTCTCGACACACGTCGAAGCTGTGCTAGCGACCCGCCTGGTCCCCGTGGATCCGACCAAGACGAGTTCTCACTTCGACCCAGCCGCCTATGCCCTCGATCAGGCGGTCGCAGCCGCGCGCAAGGATGCCAAGGACCAGTTGCTCGATCACCTTCGCCACCTCGACCCACCCGTGTTCGAAAAGGTCGTTCTCCTCCTGCTCGACAGGCTCGGGTACGAGGATGTGAGCGTCCTCGGCGGCTCGGGCGACCACGGAATCGACGTTCACGCCGTCCTGCGCTATCGCGGCGTCGCCGACGTGCCAACCTCTGTCCAGGCCAAGCGCTACGCGGCCGGGAATAACGTGGACGGCTCAGTCATCGGTCGACTCAGGGGCTCACTGCCCGTCCAGGCCCATGGCATCGTAGTGACGACGAGTGACTTCACAAAGGGCGCCTACACCGAGAACGCCCTGCCAGGACTCAAACCGATCGCGCTGATCAACGGTGCCCAACTCGTCGAGCTGCTCGTCGACCTCGGTATCGGAGTCGAGAAGCGCGAGGTCGAAGTCATCCGGTTCGCCCCCGACCAACTCGCTGACGACTTGGCTACGTGACCGCTCGACATGGCTGAGCTCGTCCTTCACGGGCGCCCTGTCGAGACCGTCTTCGATCTGCTCGGTCGCGACGAGAATGACATGACGTACGCGCTCGGCTGGGGCCTCACCCATAACGCCGCGGCGCTCGCGGCTTTCGTCGAGCGATCGGCTCCGGGGACCGCGCTCGGCGAGCCAGTTGTGGTCGACCTTCAACAGCACGACCGCGAGGACGGCGGCTACACAGATATTGAGGTCATCAGCCCCGAGTTCCACGTCATCGTGGAAGCCAAGCGGGGTTGGGGTCCTCCCTCGGCCGGCCAGCTCCGCCGATACGAAGCTCGCTTCGCGCGCGCCGACCGCCCGGTCCAGCGGGTCGTCGTGCTGACCCAGAACGGGGCGGAGAGCCTCGTCAGGCATCAGCTGGGGCCGTGGGAGCCGCCGGCGCCCATCAAGGCTGCCGTGGTCAGCTGGTCGGACCTCGTTCTACTCCTCCGCGAAGCCGGTCGGCGTGGACCGCTGGCCGAGCGCCGGCTCGTTCGCGAACTCGCGTCATACCTCGGAGGCCTCGCCGACATGCGCAACACGGAAAGCAACCAGGTCTACGTGGTCTCCCTCAGCAGCGATCCTCTTGGTGGCTGGCCGGCGAGCATCACGGCAATCCAAGTCGTCACGGACTTCGGCCGCTACTTCTTCCCGGCCGCGGCGGCCGGGTGGCCGAAGGTGCCGCCCAACTACGTCGCCTTCCGCTACTGGGGCACGCTCCAATCGATTCACCACGTCGACGACTACACGATCATCGACAACCCTAGCGAGCACTTTCCTGGCGCCCCGACAAGGTCAGATCCGCTATTCCTCTTGACCCTCGGCCCGGCGATCAAGCCCGATCACGAAGTTCGCACCGGGAACACGATCCGGCGAGCGGCTCGAGCCTGGATCGACTTGGACCTGCTACTGACCTCGAAGACGATCAGTGCAGCATCGGAGCTGTCGAAGGCACGACGGGCCTGAGTTCCGTCCGGCACTCAGAGCCCGGCCATCTGCCGTTTCAGATCTTCCATGACGTCGGTCCACCAGGCACGCACCGCAGGGAGGGTGGTAGGGTCCTCGGTCAGCCGGAGGATGAAGGCGACCGCGGTCCCGAGGTCGTCTCGAAACTGGTCTGACGGCGTCGTCCAATCGGTGGGGACCACTGACTCCACGCCTTGGGCCTCCTGGGCGCCCACGCTAAGCTACAGGCCGACGCTCGCCAGGTTCAGGAAGACCCCGGTGATGTTTTCGCGCTCGCGCGGTTCGAAGTACGCGCCTAGATCCATCGCCTGTTTGTGAACTGAGCGCGCTCCGCGTTGTTGAGGTCGCGGATCCAGCCCATGTCGACCACGATCGTCTCCGGAGGCCTCACAGGGCATCTCCGATGGCCTGTGTGCCAAGTCCTGCCGAGTCGTCTTCGCCAGCTTCATCCGCGACAGACGCGTTGGTACCAGCCGTGCGCGCGAGGTTGAGATCAAGCAGGTGGCCGAGGAGCTCGTCATCGGTGGTCTGTGTCGGGAGGCCGTACGCGGCTAGAACGGCCGCGTCGAGTCGCTCGTGCGCTTGTTCAAGCCAGAGCGGCGGGGCGTTGTAGAGCTCGGTCATCGTGCGAGTGAGGAGCATGTCGTCCTCGACACCCACCGGGTTCAGCCAGCCATTGCGGAGGATGACCAGGCGGCGGGCGGCTTCGCCGATCTCCGCGGACTGCTCCGGGTTCGGACGCGGAAACGGGAACGTCTCGAACGATGTGGTCGGTGTATAGCGCGGGCGGCTTTCGAGCTGCGTTCCAAGGCGAAGCGACCAGAGGCGATGGGCTCGGGAGTGGAGAATCCCAAACGAGACATCGTCGTCGCGTGCGAACACGATCACTGCGTGGTCGGAGAGGGTTTCGGGCGTCACCCATGAGAACAACCTGTGCTTAGCAGTCATCGGGGTGACGAAGTAGCGGCTCAGGCCGGCCAAGGCCGCCCGCATCCCCGATCCCGGCTCCGAGTGGAGCCACCAATGCTCGCGATAGGTGGCCCGCCGCACCTTGTCGCGGACGGGCTTTACAACCCAGCGGACGAACTCGATCGGCTCCTCATAGAGAGCTGCCTCTTCAAGCGACGTGTCGACGCCAAAGTCGATGATCGACATGTTCCGTGGTCGTCGCGTGACATCGAGCCCGTTGATCCAAGGCCGGACGACATCGGCGTTCGCTCGTCCGTCCGGGTTCGGCGCAGCCAGCATCTGAGCGGCCTGGTCGGCATTGATGTCGAATGGGCCGCCCTTGATGTCGGCATAGAACGCGATGCCTTGGTTCTCCGTAAGGCGGCGCGCGCGCGTCAGGTCGATCCCGACGGTCAGATCAGCGTTGATCGCCGGCACCGTCACGCCGTTCAGCTGCTTCGATTTCTGAGAGCCGTCGTCGTATCCCAGGAAGCTGATGCGGACGTTGGCTCCTTCGAGGACCCAGGGCTCGTCCGACCAGGCCAAGAAGAGGTCTCCTGATTCCTTGATGCGGTCGATCACGCGCCGGCTGGCGCCTCCGCGGATCCCCTGCGTGGCGAGCAGCCCCACCCGTTTCGTCTTGCCCGACGCGACCATGGCCCGAGCCTTCTCGTGCCAGTAGCAGACGAGGTCCGAGGCGTTTGCCAGGCGATCGCCGTACATGTCGAACAAGGTCTGTGTGTAGTCCGAGCCAAGCGATCGACGCATCCGCCGGTTTCCGAGAAACGGCGGGTTCCCGACGATGAACTCGGCTTCGGGCCACTCCCGTTCCTGGGGATTGGCTGGGTCGCTCATGTCTAGCAGCGCGTCCGCGGTCGTGATCTGATCGAGCGGTCGGAGGACGGGCGTGCGGTCATAGCCGAAGCCGTGGCTGATCATCCACTGGATCTCGCCGATCCAGATCGTCACGCGCGCGAGCTCAGCAGCGTACGGATTGATCTCGATGCCCAAGACGGCCTCCGGCCCAACCCTGGGGACTTCCATCGTGATCCTCAGTCGTTCCGAGCCCCAGAGGATCGCTTCGCGTTCGAGGTCTTTCAGCTTGCGTAGCGCGATGTATAGGAAGTTGCCGCTGCCGCAAGCCGGATCGAGAACCCGGACCGCACGCAGTCGGGCAAGGTAGGCTTGGTGAATCGCGAGGGCCTTCCTCCTGTTTCGGGGGCCTTTGGCCAGGAGGGCCTCGATCTCGGCTACTGACTCGTCGAACTCGCGTCGGAGTGGAGTCATGACGACCGGCTCGACGAGACGCTCGATGGCAGCGCGATCTGTGTAATGCGCGCCCAGCTGGGTGCGTTTGTTCGGGTCAAGGCCCCGCTCGAACAAGGTCCCGAAGATCGCGGGCTCGATGAGTGACCAGTCGAGCTGCCCGACCTCGGCGAGCATCTCGATCTCGTCGCGTGTGAGCGGCAAAGCGTCGGCGTCAGCGAAGAGGCCACCGTTGAACCAGTCGACCTTGTCGACGCCGAAGTAGCCGCCGACCGACATTCGCTCGAACAGATCGTGGAGTCGCTCAGTGAACTCGGCAGGGTTGGTCTTGCCTGACTCGACGAGCCGCGAGAACAGCCCCTTTGGTAGGACGGTCGCGTCCTCCGCGTAGAGACAGAACAGCAACTTGTCGAGGAAGTGAGCGACCCGCAATGGGTCGTCATGCTGAGCATCAAGACTGCCGGCCAGGTCGGCGAACTTCGCGGCGGCATCCTTCGTGAGCTGCGTCGCCTCCTCACGCGGCCGGAGCTCCTCGGGGTCGCTCATCACCGCGCGCAGGAGCCTGAGCGGCTCCTCGGGATCTCGGGCGAGATCGTCGAGTGTGAAGGTGTGGACCTTCGTCGCGGTACTCGTGAAGTTCGTTCGGATCTCGAACCGGTTCAGGTCGCACACGACCAGTAGTGGCGGATTTTCCAGCGCCTCTCGGTAATCAAGGAGCTGCTTGTAGGCCGCAGCCAGGTTGGCCTTCTTGCCCTTGTACTCCCAGCCGAACGTAGCCTTCTTCCAGACGTCCGCCCAGCCCTCGCCCCCAGACGTTCGGGACGCGCCCTTCTCGAAGGCGTACCAGTCGCCCGTCGGGTCCGTGCCGGGCGTCGGCACGCCGAGCATCACGCACAGGTCGATGAAGTGTTCCTGTGAAGCGGCACGTTCGTTTCTCGTGCTGCCCAGCCATTTCCGGGCGAACTCAGCCGGGGTCATTGGCGAAGCCTACGGCACGGCGGACCCTACTCACTCGACGTGCGCCGGCGCGCAGAACCAGACGACCCAGTCCGCAGTGACTGGCGGCAGCGAATAGGCCGCCGACAAGGGCAGCCGACTAGAGTTCCAGACGGCCGCGCCCCGCTCGCCGACAGGTGCTCCGGCGACTCGACCAAGAGCGAGCTCGCCTGGGCCAGATCTGCAGCGTCGCGGCCTGTTTTCGTTCCCAATGTCACCAGAGCTGTCACAGGTTCGAGTTTTTCTTCCCCTGTACCGAACTACAGGGGAACCAGCAATGACAGCGACGATCCAGCATCCGATCCCAACGGTCGCCGCCGTCAGGGTTCTGCTACTCGCTAAGAGAAGCTGGCGCCGTACCAGGCTGAGCTGCGCCAGGTCGCAGGCGCGCTGGTCGAGAGGGGATAGAGGGGCTGTCGGTCAATCTGCGAGCCTCGTTTTGGCTGCCGACCTCCACTGGGGCCGCGACCTCGACAACCTCCTTGATCCTGTCGTCGTTGCCCTGGGCCCCGAGCATTTCGTGGCTGCTTGGGGCACCAAAGCTGAGGGCTCGAAGTCGGCGGTGACCGTCGGCCAACCGACGGAGATCGACGGCGATCCGGCCAGCCCAGTGGGCGGCCACCCGGGCTTGAAGTCTGTGAACGTCTCTACTCGCGCCTTGGCTCGAAACCAGCCTCCCAGCGCATCCAGGAGGTCGACCGGTGGTACGCGGCGTCAGGCCGGCGTGGCCATCGACATCCTGGCATCCGACTATCTAGCCGCTTCGGAGGTCGTACCCGCCTTGGCCAATGCCGTGCGAGACGCGATTGTCTGACGAGTCCCGTTGGTGCGCGTTCGCACCGGGCACGGCCCGAGCGCCACTGGTCATGGCTGGGTGACCGTGCGACGATCGGTGGCCGAGCGGGGGAATCGAAAAGAGTGACAACCAAGCTGACACGACGCCGACGTAGCGTGCGTCGGTGGTGAAGGCAAACGAGGTCGAGCGCGATGTGACTGGGAGCCTCTGGGAGATCCCGGCCGTCGACGAGCGCGCCGGCCTTGCCCGAGTCCTCACAGGCGAGGAGCGTCGCTGGCGCGCGCAGGCGATCGTGGCGCCCATCGAGCAGCTGGCTCGCAGTCTCGTCCACGCCCAGATCGACGATCAGCGCTTCGACATCCGTCGTCTGTCGCAACGGGCGATCGATGTCGTCGTCTCGTCGATGGGCTTCGCTACCGAGACGACCGAGAGCCAGCTCATCGAATCACTGGCCGAACTCGCGCGCGCAATGTCGCCCGAAGCCAACCCTGACGAATGGACCGACGTGGCGGGCCGGGTCTATCGCGGTCTCCTGAATGAGCAGCACGACTACGAGAAGTTCGCCCTCACGGCCATCGGGCCAGACGGCGTTCGTCGGCCGTTCAGCTTTCGTCTCCTGATCCTTCGCCAGGCGGATGACGCTCTGGTCGTCGTGGCTTCGGACGAAGCGATCAACGTCTTCCTGTCGGCACTCGACCTTGATCCGTCGGACGCTGAGGCGGCTTACGGCGCGGTTTTAGAACGGCAGCTCGAAGACGGGCGCTTCGAGGCGGCCGAACGCACGGCGGCCAACGCCGGTCGGGCGTCGGTGGCGATGGCGGCTCGGATCGCGGAGCTGTTGGACGCCGTTCGGCGCGACGTCCGAGCGATCGACTGGGCTGGCGCGGCGCGGCCCGAGCTTGATCGGGCCCTCCGGCATGTCGTCTCACGAATCCCAGAAGACGATCGCCTCCTGGCCAAGGCGCGTGACGGCACCGATGCCGAAGACGAGGCGGTACGAGCCGCCTCGGGACGCATCGCCGATGTCGCGCGCGGCGCCAAGCACCTCCACCTCGCGCTCGAACGCCGGCTGGTCACTTCGCACGACGTGTTTCTCGACGCCCAGCGCATCCAACGACTTGCGCGACGCGAGCGCTTGCGCCTGCTGTCGACGGAACGTGAACTGCTGATCCCCGTCCTTCGGTTGCCGACTCATCAGGCGCTGGCCGTGACCGAGGCATTCGCGGACGGCGCGATCGGCCCGAGGGTACCGCGACAGCTTCGGCTTGCCTCCTACATCGACCTGCTTTTGGCTGGCGGCAGGACGACTGAGCCGACCGAGTTCGAACTCGAACATGCTGGTGATCCCGATCCCGCAGGCTTCGACATCGGCACGTACGCTGAGACCACGGTCAATGCCGCCCGTGAGATCCTCGAAACCTGCTTGACCACCCCCAAGCGGTTGAGTGGCCTTCTCGATGCTGCGCGCGCAGTGGATGACGAAGCGGTGTCCGAACTCGTCTTCCTGACGGCTTTCTGGTCGTTCGCACCGGAGGATGCGGACGACGACGCGCCGACTGACATCTTGATGGGTGGTCTCGCGGCGATCGACGACGGCATGCGTCTCGACGATCCCGAGTTCGGCGGAGCCGATCTGCTCGTCGGCGCGCGCGAGATGATCGAGGCCTTGGGCATGGTGACCGAGGAGGCCCCAACGCTGCCCGAGCCGATCGCCCTCGATGCCGAACGGAGGGCTCGGCGTTGATCGATCCGAGAGAGGCGACTGACGCTGCGACCCTGGTCTCGCTGGGGCTGACGGGTCGCATCCCGACCGAAGGCTCCGATTACGGCCGTCTCTATGACCGCTATCGCACGGACGCGGCCTTTCGCTCGCTGACGGACGCGGTGGCGGCTGGGCTCGGACTTTCGGTGATCGGCATCCCGCAGACGGGTCTCGTTCTGACCGCGCGCGCTGGCTCACCGTTTGACTTCCGCCTCTCCGACCTCCGTCCGATGGATCCGCCGGAGCGCCTGGTGCTCGGGCTGGTGCTGCTCGGCATCGCCGCCTATGCGTACCCGAAGCCTGAGGATCTCGACGGGGCCGAACCAGCGATCCTCACGATCGATCGGGTCGAGCGCTTCATGCGCGCCGCGATCGAGCCCTTGGCCGCCCTGGAAGCCGAGGATGGTTCGATCGAGGCCTTCGCCCAGAGCGCGGCCGCCGTGTACGACAAGATGCCGTCGCTCCTGCGGACTGAGACCAAGCAACAGCGGCGCAAGGGCTGTACCACCAAGGTCATCGAGGACGCGTTCCGTCTCCTCGTGGACCAGCGAATGGCGCGTGTTGGCCCCAAGTACGGCGTCGACGCGTACCTGCTGACCGACCGATTCCGAGTCCATGTGGCCGAGATCGCCGGCTCGGACGCGCTCGAAGTCATGCGCGGCCTTGCCCTCGAAGCGGGACGGCTGTCTGATGTGGCAGATCCGACGCATCCATCTCGACCGCATCGGGACCACAGCGGCTCGCTTCCTCGACGTCACGATCGACCTGACCGACGAGCGCGGTGGCCGGCCTGTCGACACGATCCTGTGGTTGCGCAACGGCGGCGGGAAGTCGACCGTGATGGCGCTGCTGGGCGCGCTACTGCGGCCCGCGCGCGGCGACTTCCTCTCGGCCTCAGAACACGATCGGGACCGCGGTCGGCACCTCGAAGACTATGTGCTCGGCACTGATACGGCCCACGTTGCGGTCGAGTGGGGCGAGACGGATGGGCGTCGCTTGGTGACAGGCGCCGTGTACGAGTGGACCGAACGGGTCATGCCCGCTGACCCGACCCGCGACCACGATCGACTTAACCAGGGCTGGTACCTGTTCGCCCCTGTTGCCGGTCGCTTCGAGCTCGATCGTCTGCCGTTCCTGACCGCTGGTCGACAGACGGGCATCGACGCCTTTCTGTCTCAGATCCGCCCGTTCACGCCCGCGACGGACGCGGTCGTGACCCGCAAGCAGTCCGACTGGATCAAGGCGCTTGATGACCGGGGTATCGATGCGGAGTTGTGGCGCACCGTCCTCGAAATGAACAAGACCGAAGGCGGCATCGAGCACCAGTTCCTCTTCGCGTCCGCCGACGAGTTCGTGCGTTACCTCCTCCGGCTCATCGTCGATCCTTCCGAGCCCGAAGGTGTCGCTGACCTGCTGCGCAAGGTGACGGCTGCGCTGGCCCGAAGGCCCGATACGCTCGCCGAACTTCGCTTCGCATCGGAGGCCATCGAGCGTCTCGATGAACTGGACGGGGCGTGGCGCGACGACATCGACGCGCGACGGCTGACAGAGATCGCCGAAGGCCAGGCGCTGAACTTGCGAACAGCGCTGCGGGCTGGCCACGGCGCGGCTCTGGACGAGCGTGGGCGCGCTGAGGAGGCGCGGGACGAGGCGGCGCGAGCAAGACGCGAGCACGACGCCGCCTCCGAGGTCGCTCGGCACACAGCGTTCGAGTATCTGCGTCTGGCGGCTGTGGCGCGAGAGGCCCAGGCTCGCGCGCGGATCGAGGCGGCCACCGCAACCCAAGGTGCCGCGAGCTTGGCACTGGACGCCTGGACTATCGCGGGTCCTGTGTCGGCGCTCGACGCTGCCTCGGCGCGAGAAGGTCGTTTGGCCAGTGATCTGCGCGAAGCGACCGTCGAGGCTGAGCCGCTCCGGCTTCGTTACGAGCAGGCGGCGGCTGTGTTGGTGTTCCTCCTTGACCGCCACGCAGTTGAAGCTGACCAGGCTTCCGCCCAGGCTGCTCAGACGGAGGCGGCTGAGAAGGCCGCTGCGGAAACTGCGCGCCAACACGGCTTGGCTGCGACAGCCGCACGAGTCCAGGCAGAGTCGCGCGCCGCCGAGCTCGGGCGGATCCACACCGCCCTCGACGAGGAGATCGCCCGCGCGCGGGTCGACAAGATCCTCGACGCCGGTGAAACACCCAGCGACGCCCGAGCACGGCTGAGCCTCGAAGACGAGGCTGCCAGCGCCGACTTCGCGCAGGCCAGCACCGAGATCGCTCAGGTCGAACTCGACACCGCGGATGCGAATGCCCGCACGAACGAACTCGGTCAGGAAGCGGCCGAGATGAAGACCACGCTCGCTGGCGCGCGTCAAACGCGCGAGGAGCTCAGCGAGCAAGTGGCCGAGGTCGCAGGCGAGGCACGCCTGGCGGCGTTGCTCGGGGCCGACGAGGTTGAGCCCGTCTCGATGGCCCCCAACCTCACGAGTGCCCTGCGGGCCGCGATGTCGCGGGTCGAGCGCGAGCTCATCTACTTGGGTGTCGAGGGTGCGGAAGACCTGCGCGCGATCGCGGCCCTCGACGCCGAAGAGGGGCTGCTGCCGCCATCGCTGGACCTCGCCCGAGCCCTGGACGCTTTGTCCGTTGAGAAGATCGTCGCCGTCCCCGGATGGCACTACTTGGCCAGGCTGGCACCGGAGCGTCGAACGGCTGTGTTCCTAGCCGCGCCTGACGTTGCCGGCGGAATCCTCGTGGCCGATGAAGCTGATCTCGGCCGCGCGAGGGAACTGCTGGAGGAGGCTGGTCTTGGGCCGACAAGCATCGTCGCCCTCGGCTCGGCAGCTGAACTCGAACGCGTTGGCAGCGATGCACAGAGCCGTTTCGTCGTGCCACCCAACCGCGCGCTGTATGACCGCGAGCGCGCCAAGGATGAACGAGATCGTCGTGGTGACGCCGAGCGCGCGCGTGGCGAGCAGCGAGACGAGCTCGCCCAGCGACGCGAGTGGGACGCCGGCCTGATCGCTCGGATCAACCATCTGGTCGCGGTCTGCCCGCCCGGAACGCTCGAACGCCTCGACGGCCAGATCGGCTCCCTCGATGCTCGGTTGGCGCAGGTTCGGGTGGAGGAGGCCGCCACCCAGACACGACTCTCCGAACTGGCTACCGTCCGTGCGAGCACTCTGGCGCGACGGGATGCGGCCACCGAGAGGCGGCGCGTCCTAGCCAGGTCCCTCGATCGCGTCGCTGAACTCCTGCGCCGCTGGACGGCGGCAGACGCCACGCGCGAAGAGGCGGCGACGCTGCCGACCATCATCAAGGCGGCACTCGCCGACGAGGCCTCGGCCAGCGTCCGCTTTGAGGCATCACGTGACGCCTCGGGGCGCGCCATGAGCCAGAAGCTCGAACAGGAAGAAGCGGCGCGGAGTTTCCGACGGCAGCGGGCAACCTTGCCTGACGGGCTCCCGACTCCCGAGTCCGCGAGCGCGAGCCTGGCCGAAGCGGCAGCCGAGACCGACGCGGCGAAGGCGACCTGGGACGCGCAGACGAGTGGGTCACCGCTGGCACGCCTTCTCGAGCAGGCCGAGGCTGAACGGGTCCGTTTGGCGGGCGAACTCGAAGGGAAGGACGAAGCCACGCTGGCGCTGGCGCGGGCGTATCTCGGGACCGCCGATGGGGCCGATGCCGCGGGTCGAAACAGGGGTCTGCGCGCCGCGCGCGAAACGTGGGAGGCGGCCGCGAGTGAACTCGCCGGGGCGAACTCCGAACATCGCGATGCGCAAACCGAGGTCGAGCGCTACTCGCGTGAGGACCGTGGTCGTCACCGTCAGATCGAGCAGGAGCCAAGGAGCCGCGAAGAAGCGCTGGCGGGCGCGGAAGAGCAGCGGTTGATCCAAGAGCGAATGAGCCGCCTGGTGACTGAGGACGAGGGGAAGGTGGCCGCCGCCGCGACGCGCTACGCCGAGTTCGAGGGCCGCGCGGCGAGCCTCGATGACCTCGCGCTGCTCATCACCTTGCCTGAGCCCGAGATTCTCGAGCCGTCCGAAACATGGGCCGCGAGCGTCGACGCGGCGCGGTCGCGGGTCCACACGCTTCTGGGCGACATCGAGCAGGCTGCCGATGAGGCGCGGCGGACACACGCGGCGTTGGAAGATCAGCGCGCCAAGATCCTGCGCTGGTCCGGTGACGCCGACTTCGCGCGCGTGCCGGCCGAGGTCGTGTCCCGGTTCCGCAGCGAGCACGTCGTCGAAGAACTGGGTCCGGAGGCAGCAGCCTTCCGCAAGGACTTCACGGAGCGACAGGCGGACTTGGAAGCCGCGCTGGTGGCGCTCGAAGAACATCGCACCAACGTCGTCACGCGCGCGATGGGCATGGTCGCTGAGGCTCTCGGCGACGTCGATCGATTCGGCAAGTTGTCCGCTCTGCCCGAGGGTCTCGGTGCCTGGGGTGGCAAGCGCTTCGTCGACGTTCACCTCCGGGGGTCCGTCGATCGCAGCGAGCCGGTCATGCGCGACCGGATCGGTCGTGAGGTAGACCGGGTGATCGAGACGGGCTCTGAGGTGCGCGGCATGGAGTTCCTGTGGCGCGTCGTCTCAGCCGTCGCAGGGGACGGCGGATTCACCGCCCGCATCCTCAAACCATCGCCGTCCCTATCGCTCGACCGCGTGGGAATCGAGGCTATGCGGAAGTGGTCGGGCGGCGAGAAGGTGACGACCTCACTCCTCCTCTACGTCACGGTCGCCAAACTCCGCGCCCGCAACCGTGGCAAGGCCGCCCCCGGGGCTGGGGCTCTGGTCCTTGACAACCCGCTTGGCAAGGCCAGCTACGTGGGGTTCCTCGACCTCCAACGCGCCGTGGCCAAGGCTGCTGGCGTCCAACTCATCTTCCTGACGGCCGTGGCCGACATGAAAGCCGTCGGACGCTTCCCCCGAGTCGCTAGGATGCGCAACGTGCCAAACCGCGGTCGTGACTATGTGACCCTAGCCGGCTACGACCAAGGGGCCGAAGAGCTTCCAGGAGAGCTCACGGTGGCTCACGGCCAACGGCTCGACGACCCGCTGCCGCTCGGCCTTGACTGATCTCACGGGGCTGGCCGCCTCGCTCGCGCGCGCCGTCGCTGATCACCCGCGCGGCAAGGTGCCGATCAACGTCCTGCTGGCGGCCGCTCATCAGTCCGACAGTTCCCTCGCGGCCGCCCCCGACGCGCGTGAGCGAGTGCTCTTGGCGATCCGTGAGATCGAGACCGATGGCCTGGTCCGACTGCCCGTCGGCGGCGCCGGTTGGGATACCACGGTGCGACCGCCGCTTCCCACCTTCGTAACTCGGCCACCCGGCGCGCGCCCGGCGCGGGCTCCTGCTCCCGCCGTGGTTTGGCACGCCGACCTCGGCTGGGCGGCGACTCCCTTCGCGTCTGGGACCTTCTCTGAGGACGAGGCGGCCCTGCTGCGGACAATCAACGACGCCCTCTTCGCGGGCGGACTCAAAGGCACCGTCCCATTGGCTGAGCGCAGCGTCGAACTGACCGGCAACGCCAAGCTCCTGGACCAGCTCTCCCGGAACCGCCGCCTCTTCGGGCCCGGCAAGCTCTCACTGGCCATCCTCGGCGCAACCAAAACGCCGCCGCCCTTCGTCTGGGCCCGGGTGGGTGACGGGCCGGTGATCCTGGTGGTCGAGAATGCCGCGACCTTCCACACGCTGCGGACCCTCGCCCCGGCCGGCTCGCCCTTGGGCTTCGTGGCCTTCGGCGCGGCCTACGCCTTCCCGCCGGCTGTCGAGTACGTGACCGAGCTCGGCGCGAGTGACATCCGGTACTTCGGCGACCTCGACGAGGACGGGCTCGAAATCGCCCGACGAGCCGCCGAGACGGCTGCGGGCCTTGATCTGCCAGCCGTGCGCCCTGCCGTCGGCTTGTACGCCCGACTGCTCGCACACGGTCGTCCGACGACGGTCCCAGAAGTCGACGCGGCGCGAGCCACTCTCTTGGTCGAATGGCTGCCATCGACCTTGCGAGCTCAGGCGTATCAACGCCTCGTGGATGGGGAGCGCCTCGAACAAGAGGCGGTCGGGGTCAACACGTTGGCTGACGACCCGACATGGGCTGAATGGTCCTCAATCGGGCCGCGCGCGGGCGAGCAGATCGGACGAGTGGATCCGGCGGCTCATCGGCCCCTCGACGAGCGACCGGAGGCCCCATTCGACCTCGACGGCGCGATCGATGACACGTGGATCGCCGCGGCCAGGACGCGCAACTGGGTCAAGGGCGATCCGCTCCTCGACTGGCTGCGAGCCTATGGCCGAGACAAGGGTTTCGTGCCAGACGATGAGCGTCCCGACTACGACCCGCGGACCGACTTCACCCACTTCGTGATGGGCAAAGGCCAAGCATTCGAGGCTGGCATCGTCAGGGTCATGGCCGAGCGCGCCACGGTGGTGACGGTTGCTCGCGAACGGGGCGACGCCTACTCACCGGAGAAGGCCGCCGAAACGGTGGAGGCCATGCGGGCTGGCGTGCCGATCATCGCCCAAGGCGTCCTGCGCAATCCACTGACGCGGACGTATGGCGTTGCCGACCTGCTCATGCGTTCAGACCTCATCGCGGACTGGTTTCCCGAGCTGCTGTCGCCGGATGAGGCTCACACCAGGGCGCCAGCTCTCGGCCAAGCTCACTTCCACTACCGGGCGGTGGACATCAAGTTCCACGGCTTCGACCTGACCACTGATGGCCATGTGGGAACGTCAGCCGACCAACTCGCCTACGCCGTCCAGGTTTGGCTCTACAACGATGCCTTGGGTTTGGCGCAGGGCTACACGCCGTCGTCGTCATACCTCCTCGGGCGCACGTGGAAAGCGGGCGACGAGCGCGGCGAGGGAGCCCTCGAACGGCTCGGACGAGTCGACCAGGACCGATGGCTGCCTCATCGAGACTCCACTATCGAGGATGTCGCCCGCGCGGCTGTCGCGTGGATTCGTCGCCTGCGCGCCGAGGGAGCCGCATGGGATGTGCTGCCGCGTCCTTCGATCCCCGAGCTCTATCCCCATGCCCGAAACCTGATGGACTCGCCCTGGCACGCCGCCAAGCGAGAGATCGCGGCCGAACTTGGTGAGTTGACGTTGCTGCCGGCCATGAACCCTGACCGGCGAGCCGCCGCTCACGCAGCCGGTATCGACCAATGGGCCGATGAGGGCCTGACGGCTGCTGGACTCGGAGTGGCGAGCCCCGCCTTCGGCGCACGACTAGATGGCGTACTCGCTGCCAACCGGGCGGACACGCCGATCGTGTTGCCGGAGCGGATTACTAACGCGGATCCGGTTTGGCGCGAGCTCCCCGACCCTGAGTTCTGGGTGGACTTCGAGACCGTCAGCAATCTCAATGACGATTTCACCGCGCTACCCAAGGTCGGGGGCTACCCGCAGATCGTGATGATCGGCTGCGGCCACTACGACTCGAGCGGCAAGTGGGTCTTCTCGCAATGGACGGTCGATGCTCTAACCGCGGATGAAGAGCGGCGGATCATCGAGGCCTGGGTCGAGCACATGGACGCCAACGGTCTTGACCAGGCTCGGATTTGCCATTGGTCGGCGGCCGAACCTGTGAACCTCGAAAACGCCTACAACTCCGCGCGCGCCCGCCATGACGACGCTGAATGGCCGACAGGTTTGCCGTGGTTCGACATGCTCCAAGCGGTCGTTCGTGCCGAGCCCGTGACGGTGACCGGAGCGTTTGGCTTTGGCCTGAAAGCGATTGCCAAGGCCATGAATGCCGCAGGTCTGATCGAGACGACCTGGGGTGACGGTCCAACCGACGGCCTAGGAGCGATGGTCGGGACGTGGAGTGCTGCGGCCGAGGCGCGCGCGGCGGGTACGCCGCTCTCCGAGCATCCGCTCATGATCGAGATCGGCGAGTACAACGAGGTCGACTGTCGCGCTATGGCCGAGGTCGTGACTTGGCTACGCGAGAACCGGTAGGAGCGAGATGAGCTGGTCGAACGAGGAACTGGACGACGCACTGGCTCGCTATGAGGAGCTGTGCCGGGCGAACGGCATGGTGACCGAGGGCCGCTCGCATCGGTTGACCGAGGCCCTCGACGGTCCGGGCGTGACCCCGCTCGATGCGCCAGCTGCCGACGGGCACGTCAGAGCTGATCTCTTCGAAAGTCGGGATGGCTCGATTGAGCCAGTCCGCGTCGTGAACGAACTGGGGCAGGGTCACCGGTCGACCGTCGTGAGAACCCTCCGTTAGGGCCGCCAGAAGCCAGGCGTCCGAACGGGTCAGGGCGGGACGATCGGTCGACTCCGCGTCAGCTCGCACCATGCCCCGCTTCTTCGACGCTACCGTTCGTGGCCATCGCACTCCCGTACCACTCGATCAAGGCCTCAGCGACTCGGCGATCGGCATGCGGGTCTGACCGAAGGCCCATATCGGCCGTGCGGAACGATCCAAGCAGGGCGGCGATCTCCTCTGCGGTCGATTGCCGTTCTCATGGCCGCCGGCGTGCAGTTCTCGTGGCCGCGGCCGTTCAGATCTGGTGGCCGCCGCCGTTCAGATCGAACTGGCCGTTGACACCGATGCACAAGACCCGCTCGTCGCATCTCGTACACATTTTGTACATCTCAGGTATTGAACTCGGGCCAGTCAGGTGCTAGGTTGGCGTCCATGGAATGCGTCGTCGACAGCAGCACCCTCCGGCGCCGGGCGAGCGAATACGTCGGCCGAGCCTCGGCCGGCGAGACGATCCTGGTGACCCGGCGAGGCCGCCCGATGGCTTTCCTCCGGCCGCCGGTCCCCGGCGAGCGCTTGACCCGGATCTCGGTCACGACGTTTCGACGCACCCTCCGATCCGCCCTCCGGACCGCCCGCAGCCGGCCGGTCCTGCTGACCTGGCACGGCGGCGAAGCGGCCGTCGTCGCGCCGGTTCCCAAGGGGTTCAGGTTGGGGGCCGAGGAATGACGCTCCGTGGCGAGCTGCAGTCGATGGCGATGAACGAGGTCCGCCAGAAGCTGCGCGTGGCCGTCGAGATCGCCGAGGCGGGGTC
>JACCVQ010000080.1 GCA_013698095.1 Chloroflexota bacterium | reverse complement strand
GGGGCGAGGCCGTGTGCCATCTGCCGTCGATCGAGCCCAGGCCGGGCGCGGCGGGTCGACTGCTAGACTGGAGGCACGAGGCCGAACATCGCCTCTTCAAGGCTCAGAGGGGTTGAATGAACATCGGGTTGATCATCGTCATCGCGATCATCGTCATCGCGGTGATCTTCGTCATCGGGATCTACAACGGCCTGGTCCAGCGCCGTCTCCGGATCGACGAGGCCTTCGCCCAGATCGAGGTTCAGCTCAAGCGCCGTCACGACCTGATCCCGAACCTCGTGAACGCCGTCAAGGGCTACATGGGCTTCGAGCAGAAGGTCCTGACCGACGTCACGAACGCCCGGGCCAACGCGGTCGCCGCCGGCGCCCAGGGCCCGGCCCAGCAGGCCGCCGCCGAGAACGCCCTGACCGGGACCCTGCGCTCACTGTTCGCGGTCGTCGAGAACTACCCCGAGCTGAAGGCCAACCAGAACGTCCTCGAGCTCCAGGAGCAGCTGACCACCACCGAGAACCAGATCGCGTTCAGCCGCCAGCACTACAACGCCAGCGTCCTTGACTACAACACCGCCATCCAGGTCTTTCCCGCCGTCCTGATCGCGGGCATGTTCGGCTTCACCAAGCGCGACTTCTTCGACGCCGAGCCCGAGGCCAGCAACGTCCCGAACGTCGATCTGACCCTCAGCTGAGCCGGGTGGGCGGATCGGCCGGGCTGGTTGATCCGCTGACTCGCTGAGATCACCATGGCCGACTCCTTCTACTCACAGATCGCGGCGAACCGGCGCAACTCGCTGCTGCTCGCCCTGCTCGTCATCGCGCTGTTCGGCGCGCTCGGATTCTCGATCGGGTTCGCAGTCACCGGCGGTCCCGAAGGCGCCCTCGGGGTGATGGGGATCGCGATCCTGATCGGCAGCCTGACCGCCGTGGCCTCGTACTTCGGGGGCGCGTCACTGGTCCTGTCGGTGTCCGGCGCGAAAGAGGTCGACGAGACGTCGGCGCCGCAGCTCATGAACGTCGTCCGCGAGATGGCGATCGCGTCGAACATCCCGATGCCGAAGGTCTACGTCATCGACGACAGCGCGCCGAACGCGTTCGCGACCGGCCGCGACCCCAAGCACGCCTCGGTCGCGATCACCACCGGGCTCCTCGAGAAGCTCGACCGGGAGGAGCTCCAGGGCGTGATGGGCCACGAGCTGTCGCACGTCCGGAATTTCGACATCCGGTTCGCGATGATCGTGGGCGTCCTCGTCGGCTCGATTGCCCTCCTGGCCGACTTCTTCCTGCGCTTCACCTTCTGGGGCGGCGGCCGATCGCGCAGCAACAACCGCGACTCCGGTGGCGGAGGGCTCCAGGCGATCTTCTTCGTTGTCGCGATCGTCCTGTCGATCCTTGCCCCGATCGTGGCCCGCTTCGTCCAGCTCGCGGTCAATCGCCAGCGCGAATATCTGGCGGATGCCTCGTCGGTCCAGCTCACCCGCAACCCGTACGGTCTCGAACGGGCGTTGGCCAAGATATCGGCCGATCCCGAGGTCCTCGAGGTCGCCAACCGCGCGACCCAGCACATGTACTTCACGAACCCGATCAAGAAGTTCGAGGAGCGGGCGACCGGCCTGTTCTCGACCCACCCCGCCGCGCTCGACCGGATAAACCGCCTGCGCGAGCTGACCGGCGAGAGGCCGCTGGACGGTCCAGAGGCTGCCCAGTTGGCCGGCCTGGACTGACGTTGCCGGTCAAGCCGCCCCACGATCCGATCTTCTTCGAGACGCCGGCCGAGTTGCGCGACTGGTTCGACGCCAATCACCAGGCGGCCACCGAGCTCTGGCTGGGGTCGTACAAGAAGTCAACGGGCAAACCGACCGTCAGCTGGTCGGACTCGGTGGACGAGGCCCTGTGCGTTGGCTGGATCGACTCCGTTCGCTACTCGCTCGACGCCGAGCGGTCCGCCCAGCGATTCACGCCGCGGCGCACTGGCAGCATCTGGAGCGCAATCAATGTGGCCAAGGTGGCCGCTCTCCGCGCTGCGGGCCGGATGCGGCCTGCCGGCGAGGCGGCGTTCGCGCTCCGGCGTGACGATCGGACGGCGATCTACTCCTTCGAGCAGGACGGCATGCCGGCCCTGCCGACCGACGACGAGGCTCGCTTCCGAGCCAACGACGCCGCCTGGGCGTGGTTCTCGGCCAAGCCGCCGTCGTTCCGGAAACAGGCCATCCACTGGGTGATCTCCGCGAAGCGGCCCGAGACGCGCCAACGGCGACTGGCGACCCTGATCGAGAACTCCGAGGCCGGCCGGCCGATTCCGCAGATGCGGCGGCCGGACAGCTCCGCCACCAATCAGGCTGGCTGATCAGATCGGGACGTTCCGCGCACGGCAGCATGTCGAGCCGGGACCCCTCAGGCTGGACCCGATGGGCGGCCACGCTCAGCTGGTGGCGATCCGATCAACGACGCTGATCGGCCACGGAGGCCGACCGGGTCAGGCCGCTCGGAGTGAGCGTCAGGGTTTGGCCGGCGTCGGAGGGCCATGGTATTCTCGCCACCGCCGACGGGTGACCGAGCCTGGTTGGCCATCGGGCCGAGATAGCTCAGTTGGTAGAGCACGCGACTGAAAATCGCGGTGTCGCCAGTTCGATCCTGGCTCTCGGCACCATCGATCGTCGATGGTCGTGGTTCTTCGAGCGGAAGTGGCTCAGTTGGTAGAGCATCACCTTGCCAAGGTGAGGGTCGCGGGTTCGAGTCCCGTCTTCCGCTCCATTTTCTTGCCCGGGGACGCGCCCGGAGTCTCTCGAGGTCCGGCCGCTGCCCCTTCGTCTAGCGGTAGGACAGCGGACTTTGGATCCGTGAACCGAGGTTCGAATCCTCGAGGGGCAGCCACACTCTGAGTGATCAACGCGACGGGACCGACCGTCGTCCAGGGCGACGTGGTGAAGTGGTTCAACACGGAGGTCTGCAAAACCTCTATTCACCGGTTCGAATCCGGTCGTCGCCTCCATTCCCTGAGCACGAAACGGCCCGCTGAGCGATCGGCAGGGCCGCCCATCACCCTCGGATTCCGGAATCAGCCGCAATATCCGTCGATCCCCGGCTGGACCGGCAAGACGCTCGATCGGCTGGGCATCGAGCCCGACCTGCAGGATTGCTCCGCCGACGCCTTCACCCTGCCACCCGACCGCATCGCGGCGATCCTCGAGGATCTCGGCGACCGGATCGGCGCGATCCACCAGGCCGAGGTCGACGCGCTCGACATGACCGCCCACGCCATCGGCCGATGATGCCTTGGCCGAGCGGGATGCGGCGCAGGAGCGACGTCTTCTCGGATCGAGCCGGGTCAGGGCGCTGACGAGCGCGGACGCGTGAGGTCGCAGTCAGGAGTCGTGCAGAGCGCCAGGCCGAGCTGCGCCAGACCCTCGGCGAGCGGCGTGAACCCGATCGATCCGGCGAAGCTCCGACTCGTCACCCCCGCCGGAATTCCCCGGACGAGGACGGCGCCGCCAGAATCGCCACCGGCCACCGGAATGTCCCCGAGGACCATGCACGGGAAGTACGAACCGTCCAGGGCGACCGGCTGGAGGTTCTGGCCCTTCCCGGTCACCGTTCCGCTCCGGTAGATGTTGCGGCCGTCGATCTCGACCCGGTCACCGATCGCGATGTCGCCGCACGCGAGCGGTGCCGTGCCCGGCGGGATGACCCGATTGCCAGCCGAGCCCAGGTCAACAACGTTCAGGTGGCCCCACGGAATGCGGTCGGCCGCGACGACCAGGTAGTTCATGTCGGACGCATGGCACGTGTGCCCGGCGTGCGGGCACGAGGAATCGTGGGCAATCGGCCCGAACACGCCGCGCACCGTCCTCCCATCGGGTTCGTAGGCAACGGTTCCCTCGGTCGTGCAGTGGCCCGACGACGTCAGGACCATCTCGTCGCCGCGGCGGGCGTAGAAACCGCCGGCACAGGCGCCCCAGACCTGCTGGCCGGCCAGGACCGGTGGGTCGTACGGTGCGGCGGCCCGACGCGGCTCCGTGAGCGCGCTGACGAGCGCGTAGATGCCGAACCCCACGAGCACTCCGACGGCAACGACCAGCAGGAGATGAACGGGCCGGAACCGGCCACGCCGCGCTGTCCCGTCCACTCGTGTCACTGCGTCAGTATCGCCGTCGACCCTCAAACGGCTATGGAAGCGGCCGCGGCCCTCACGGGCATCCGCCGGACGGTAGTCTGCGGACGTGCCCACTGCCCAATCCATTCCATCGCCGCGCGCCGGCATGGGTGCGCTACCCCATGCCGCCGGAACGACCTTCCGGGTCTGGGCGCCGCACGCCCTGGCGATCGCTGTCGTGGGGACCTTCAACGACTGGGACGCAGGCCGCGATCCGCTCGCCCGCGACGACGGCGGCAAGGCCGAGACGTGGTCGGCCGAGGTCGCCGCAGCACACCCCGGAGATGAGTACCGCTTCGTCATCCGGACGCCGGACGGGGAGCTCAACCGGATCGATCCGCGGGCCCGCCGCCTGACCAACTCGGTCGGCAACGGGGTGATCTACGACAAGGACGCGTTCGACTGGGGCGACGCCGAGTTCCGCCAGCCGCCGTGGAACGACCTCGTCGTGTACGAGCTCCACGTGGGCACGTTCAGCAAGGGGATGCACGGCCGGCCGGGAACGCTCGACGGCGTCCGCAAGCGCCTCCCGTATCTCCGGAACCTGGGCGTCGGGGCGATCCAGCTCATGCCGCCGTTCGAGTTCGCCGGCGACCGCTCGTGGGGCTACAACCCGGCCTACCCGTTCGCCGTCGAGAGCACGTATGGCTCGCCCGACGACCTCAAGGCGCTCGTCCGCGAGGCCCATGCCACCGGCATCGCGGTGTTCCTCGATGTCGTCTTCAATCACCTCGGCCCGTCCGACCTCGACCTCTGGCAGTTCGACGGATGGTCCGAGCAGGGCAAGGGCGGGATCTACTTCTACGAGGACGAACGCTCGACGACGCCGTGGGGCGACACGCGTCCTGACTTCGGCCGGGCGGAGGTCCGGACCTTCCTGCGCGACAGCGCGATCCAGTGGCTCGAGGAGTTCCGGGTCGACGGTCTGCGCTGGGATGCGACAGCCTGGATCTCGAGCGTGCTCGGCGGCGGCCGCGGCGCGCCGGACTTCATCGAGGACGGCTGGCGGTTCATGGCCGACGTCAATGCGGAGATCGCCGAGTGTTTTCCGGGCCGGCTGACGATTGCCGAAGACCTTCGCTCCGACCTGGCGATCACGCTCCCGCCCGACAAGGGCGGGGCGGGGTTCGGGGCGCAATGGGACGGCCTGTTCGTCCATCTCGTCAGGACCGCGCTCGTCGCCAGCGACGACGACCATCGGGATGTCGTGTCGGTTGCAGGGGTCATCGGGGACGCGGCCGACGAGGCCTTCAGGCGGGTCATCTACACCGAGTCCCACGACGAAGATGCCAACGGCTCGGCCCGCGTGCCGGAGGTGATCTGGCCGGGGTACGCCCACAGCTGGGCGTCGAAGAAGCGGGCGACGCTGGGGAGCGCGGTCGTCCTGACCAGCCCCGGCATCCCGATGCTGTTCCAGGGCCAGGAGCTGGTCGAGGGCTCGTGGTTCAACGACGAGGACGGCCCCGACTGGCAGCTTCGCCATCGCCACGCCGGGCTGGTTCGCCTCCACCGCGACCTGATAGGGCTGCGCCGGAACGCCGACGACGTGTCGCGCGGCCTGCGCGGGGAGCATGTCCACGTCCACCACCAGAACGTTGCGGCCAAGGTCCTCGGCTGGCGGCGCTGGCTCGAGGGCGGGCCGCGCGACGACGTCGTGATCCTGGCCAACTTCTCGGCCGACACGTTCGCCGACTACCACGTCGGCGTGCCACGGGCGGGCCGCTGGCGGGTCCGCTTCAACAGCGACTGGGACGGCTACGACCCGGAGTTCGAGACGGTTGATTCGCTCGATGCCGACAGCGAGCCCGTCGAGCACGACGGGCTGCCTCAGCGGGTCGACGTGGGCCTTGGCCCCTACTCGGTCGTGATCCTGTCCCAGGACGAGTAGCCGGTGCCTGTGCCCCGGCGCCGAAACACGCCCCACGAGCGCACTTGACGAGAGGGCGCCGAATAGGTCCCGAAACTGCAGATCGTGCTCACCCGGCGAGAAAGCCGAGCCGATTCGACCCGACGACGGTCGAACCACGTCCGACACGCTCGCCCGGCGGGCGGGCTCAGCGACGGCGCGGCTGGGCGTCCATTGCAGCCGCGACCGCTGCTCGCGCCGGACTCTCGGGCGACCCCTCGCGGAGGCCCGCGACGGCCCCGTCGACGTCGTCGGCCGAGCGGTTCTGGCTGAGCTTGAACTTGGCGTCGATCCGCTCGATGGCGATCTCGACTCCGACGATCGCCTTCAGCTGGCCGGCAATGTAGGGAGGGGGAGCGTCATCGACCGACCAGGGCTCGGCGCGGCCGGCCTCGTGGCGCTCGCTCAGGGCACGGACGTTTGCCTCGACCCACGACGAATCGTCGTGAACTGTCAGTCGGCCGTGGATGTGGGCCGTGACGTAGTTCCACGTCGGCACCACCCGCCCGTGCTCCCGTTTTGTGGCGTACCAGGCCGGCGAGATGTAGGCGTCCGGTCCGCGCACGATCACGAGGGCGTCGCCTCGTGGCGGGACCCCACTGGTGGTTGTTGCGGGCGATGTGGCCAAGCAACCGGCCGTTGGGGCCGGCGTCCGGGGTGAAGCCGGCAGCCTCGTGGATGAGCGGCAGGAACGTCGCCAGGATGCCCTCGTCCGTCGCGCTGATCAGGTCGGCAGCGCCGATGTTCTGGAGGAGCGCGGCAACGTCCGCGTCGGTCGGCCGGAAGTGGTCAGGGATGTACACGTCGCTGAGTATCGCCGGGTGCGGACATCGGGTCGAGGACAGGTTCGCGACCCGGAACCAGGTCCGGCGCGCTAGGCTGCGAGCCGTGCCGGAGTGGCGGAACAGGCAGACGCGGCGGTCTTAAACACCGCTGATCGCGAGATCGTCCGGGTTCGAACCCCGGCTCCGGCACCACGACCGAGGATCCTGCCGAGCCGTGCCGCTCCCCGTGGCCGGTCCGGACGACCACGGCGCAACTTCTCAGGCGCTTGGCGCCGCAACTGGATGCCATGAGCCTCGCGGTTCGTCAGCCCTTCGGCGCGGTCTCGTTCAAGGTGACGTCGGTCGTCTCGATATCGTCGTCCTGGGCGGCCTCGCGGCCCGCAATCCGGAAGACCTCGCGGCTCTTGGCGAGGACCTGCTCGGCCAGCTCGTGGAACGGAGGGGTCGAGACGTCCTCGTCACGCTTGCTCGATTCCAGATCGTGGATCTCGTCGATGGCGGTCAGGAGGCGCTGGGACTCTCCGGACAGCCGCTCACGCCGTGCGAGCTGGTCGGCGCTGTGGTGGGTCACCGTCACAGTGTTCCGAACGGCGGGCCCGGTCCGCCCATCGTCGCGACCCGTCCTCGTTACAAGACTCCGTCAAACGGCTGGCGCACCGGGAGAACGGCGAACCGCCTGCCCGCGGTCAGCGGCGGCGGAGCGAGAACCGACCGCCCGACTTGCGTTCCGAGGCCTCCTGCGGCACGACCACCCCGTCCGCCGCGAATGCCAGGCTCGAGAGCTTTGTGAGCCGCTCAGCGGCAACGGAACGCGGCGCGCCCAGCACGATGGGGACGCCTTCGTTGACGGCCTTCAAGTAGAGGAATGGGTCGTACGGCAGCTCGATCGCGACCTTCGTCCCGAGGCCGGCCTCGACGTCGCGGAGCTTCAGGATCTCTCGCCCGAACGTGTTGTTGAGCACGAACGTGGACTTCGGGGCGACAGTCCCGGCCTCGCCGAGGTACTCGATGAGGGCCGTCATCGACTTCAGGGCGGCGATCTCCGGGTTGACGACGAACAGGACGCTCTCGGCGTGCTCGAACGAGCGGAGCGTCCGCTCGTCAAGCCATGTGCCGGTGTCCACCACGACCTGGTCGTAGGTGTCGAGGAGGGTGTCGAGAATCCGATCAATGTGATCGGCTGTGATCAGGTCGGCCAGCTCCGGACCCGTCGGCGCTGCGAGGACGTGGAGGCCGCTGTCGTGTTTCGTCGCGTACGTCCGCAGGAGCTCCGGCTCGCGCATCGCCGCGTCCTCGCGAACGACGTCGGCGAGGGTCTGGGCGGGATCGATGTTCAGGTGGGTCGCGACCTGCCCGAACTGGAGGTCGAGATCGACGATGACGACCTGGTCCGGCTTACGCTGGGCGGCCGCCATCGCGACGTTGACCGCGACCGTCGACGTCCCGACGCCGCCCTTGGGGCTGTGGACCGCTACGGTGCGCCGCTTCCGCGTCACCGTGATGCCGTCGGACGAGACGGTTGCCCGCTGGTCCTTGGAGCGCTGGAAGCGGAGGAGGAGCGCCTCGACCCGGGCCTCGAGCTCGCGTGCGTCGAACGGCCGGGCCATGACATCATCCGCGCCCGCCTCGAGGAACCGGATCCGCTCCTCGACTTCGTCGGTCTGGCTGACGCACAGGACGGGAATCGGGGCCATCGACGCGGTGGCCCGGATCTCGCGGCAGACGTCGGCGCCAGAGCGTTCCCCGACGACGTCGATGATCACGAGCTGGTGGGTGGCCGCCTGGGCGAAAGCCGCGTCCGGATCCGGCTGAGCGGTGACGGAGTACCCGAGGCCGCTCAGGACAGACGAGATCGTCTCGCTGAAGGCCGGATCAGTGTCGATGAGCAGGATGGTGCTGGCGGGCACGCTTCCTCCAGAGACAGTTGGGAGTGCCGGGATGATCAGCCATCGATCGGTTGACCGATGGCCGAGAGGATACATCGAGTGCTCGCGCGGAGACCGTCCCGCCGCCGACAGGCAGCGTGTCGGCGGCGACGGGTCGGCCCGAGGCGGCCTTCCGGAGGGCCCATGGTAGACTCGCTGCTGTTTCCTTTCGGTTCCGCGCGGCTTGGCCGTCAGCGGGACGATTCCCATTGGAAGGAGTGGACTGGCGCATGCGCCGATATGAACTCATGCTCGTCGTGCGACCGGACGTCGCCGACGACAAGGCCCAGGCGGTCATCGACAAGTCGACCCGGCAGATCGTGGCAGCTGGCGGACAGATCGTGAAGGTCGCCCCGTGGGGTCGCCGCCGACTGGCCTACCAGATCGACCGGTTCCGCGAGGGCTCGTACCACATCATCCTGTTCGAGGCGCCCGGCGAGGCGTTGATCGAGCTGGAGCGGACCCTCCAGATCACCGAGGAGGTCCTCCGCCACCTCGTCACCCGTGACGATCGACCGGCCCGCGCCGGCCGGCGCGACGGGATCGATGCCGATGGCGACGAGGACGTTGACGACGCCGACCTGCCGTCGGTCGACGACGACGAGGATGTCGATGACGACGAGATCCGCGCTGCGCGGATCGACGAGTCCGAGACCGAGGCGGCCCCGGCCGCCATCGACTGAAGGAGCGCGACCATGGCCTTCAGCAAGGTGATGATCATCGGCAATCTCGGGCGAGATCCCGAGATGCGCTACACGCCGAACGGTCGTCAGGTCACCGAGTTCAGCGTTGCGGTGACCCACCGCGGCCGTGATGCCGCCACGAACGAGTGGGCAGACCTCGGAACCGACTGGTTCCGGGTGACCGTCTGGGGCGACCGCGCCGAGCGCGCCGCCGAGGAGTTCCGGAAGGGCAACCGCGTCTTCGTCGAGGGCCGCTTCAAGACCCGCGAGTACGACGCCAAGGACGGCACGAAGCGGACCTCGCTCGAGATCACCGCGGACAACGTCATTGCCCTCGAGCGCAAGTCGCGCGACGACGACGGCGAGTTCGGTTCGGCCGGGCCGGCGTCCGCCCCGCAGCGCCCGGCCACTGCCGGCGCCCCGGCCGCGGCTGCGGCCCCACTAAACGCTAGCGCCGGCTACGACGACGGCGGCGGCGACCTCGACGACCTGCCGTTCTGACCGCCTGACCCAACGAACTGCCGCCGGCTGGTGCCGGCCGCGTTCCAGACCTCGAACCCGACCGACCGTGCGGCCTGCGGGCCGCCAGATCAGGAGATATGAATGCCGCCAGCACGAGCGAAGAAGCGCGACGACTACTACCGCGACCGTCGTCGCCGCAAGGTCTGCGCCTTTTGCGCCGACAAGACCGTCTCGATCGACTACAAGGAGGTCAACCGCCTCCGCCGCTACCTCTCGGAGCGGGCGAAGATCGAGCCGCGCCGGAAGACCGGCACCTGCGCCCAGCACCAGCGCGAGCTTGCCATCGCCCTGAAGCGGGCCCGGATCGTGGCGCTCCTGCCGTACGCCCCCCAGCACCTCCGCCCGTAGGTTCGTCGCTGGTCATCCGTCGGCAGGCCCGGGCTGACTGCGACCCATGATCGACGGCCTCCTCCTGCTCGGCGGGGGAGTCCTGGCGGGCCTGTTCGGCTCGCTTCTGGGGCTCGGCGGAGGGATCCTGATCGTCCCGCTCCTGACCCTCGGCTTCGGCCTGACCCTGATCCAGGCTGTCGGGGTCAGCCTCATCTGCGTGATCGTGACAAGCGGCGCCGCGGCGGGTGTCTATCTTGAGCGGCGCGTCGCCAATCTTCGGCTCGGGATGACCCTCGAGCTGTTCACCGCGATCGGTGCGCTCGGCGGCGGCCTCATCGCGTTCCTCATTGAAGAGCGGGTCCTGGAGCTGCTGTTCGCTGCGCTCCTCGCCTGGGTCGCGTACACGATGTTCCCGCGCGCGAATCCCGCCTCGGCCCGGGTCCTGGCCCCTGACGCGGATCCGGAGGTGCCGGACGCCGGCGCATCGCTCTCGACCGGCGGGACAGGAACCTTTATCGACGGCCTGTCGGGTCCCGGCTACCAGATCCGGCGGCTCCGGCTCGGCGCCGCAGGGAGCGTCGGGGCCGGTGTCGCGTCGGCCTTGCTCGGGATCGGCGGCGGCCTCATCAAGGTCCCGGTCATGCACGTCGTCATGGGCGTTCCACTCCGGGTCGCGACCGCCACGAGCAACCTGATGATCGGGATCACGGCGTCGGCGAGCGCAATCATCTACCTCCTCCGCGGCGAGATCGACCCGTACGTCGCGGCGCCGACCGCGATCGGCGTGTTTCTTGGGGCCAGCGTCGGCTCACGGGTCGCCCACCGGATCGACCTCCGGATCCTGCGCGGCTTGTTCGTGGCGATCCTCCTCTACACTGCGTGGCAGATGCTTCAGCGAGCAATCGCATGACCGCCTCGACCCCGGGCGGTCTGTACGGATCGGCGACGGGCGCCGGATCACTCCCATCGAGCTCGCCGGAGCCGGGATCACCCGGGCTTGAGCGCACGATCGCGCGTCTGCTGACGGGCGGGACCTACGTCTCGATCGCCCTGCTCACGATCGGCCTCGGGCTGCTTCTCGCGGCCGGTGTGGGGCCGTTGTCGGGCGGACCCGCGTTCGATCCGGCCAGTCTCGTCGGCGACATCCTCGCTCTGCGACCTGCCGGCTTCATCTGGCTCGGGGTGCTCGTCGTGGTCGCGACGCCGGCCGCCCGGGTCGCCGCCTCACTGATCGGATTTGCCCGCGCCGGAGAGCGACCGATGGTCGTGATCGCCGGTCTGATCCTCGTCGTCATCGTCGTGAGCGTTGCGCTCGCCACGGGCCTGGAGGGCTGAGTTGGACGTCCTGATCCTTATCGTCGCGTTCGTCGTCATCCTGTTCGGCGCTGAGCTCTTCACGAACGGGATCGAATGGTTCGGGCGCAAGCTCGGGCTCGCCGAAGGCGCCGTCGGATCGGTCCTTGCCGCGGTCGGGACGGCCCTGCCGGAAACGATGATTCCGATCATCGCAATCCTGTCGGGGGGTGGCTCGGAGTCATCCCACGGGATCGGCGTCGGGGCGATCCTCGGCGCACCGTTCATGCTCTCGACCCTGGCCATGTTCGTCACCGGCGTGGCGGTCCTGTACGTCGCCCGCAACCGGCCCAAGCGCGACGAGATGATCGTCGACACGAAGGTCCTCGCCCATGACATGCGTTACTTCGGGATCGCCTATGCGATCGCTATCGGCGCGGCGTTCCTGCCACTCGAACCGGCCTGGCTGAAGTGGATCGTCGCCCTCGTCCTGATCGCGATCTACGGCTGGTACGTGAAAGGTCACTTCGAGGACGACCCCAGCGTGGATCTCGAGGATCTCGCCCCGCTTCGCTTCAACCGTCTGGATCGCGCCACGCCCAACGACGCGCTCGCAATCCCGCGCTTGAGGGTTGTCAATGTCCAGGTCCTCGCCGCCCTCGGGCTGATCATCCTCGGCGCCGTCTTCTTCGTCGGGGCTGTCGAGAACCTTGCGACAACGATCGGGATCGATCCGGTGATCCTCGCCCTCGTCATCGCTCCGATCGCAACGGAGCTGCCCGAGAAGTTCAACTCGGTGATCTGGGTCCGCCAGGGCAAGGACACCCTGGCGATGGGCAACATCACAGGCGCGATGGTCTTCCAGTCGACCATCCCGACGGTCGTCGCGCTGCTCTTCGCGGCCGACGCCTGGCACTTCAGCGAGGACAGCCGGGTGGCGTTCCTGTCGGCCGGGATCGCCTTCGCCGCGTCGGCGGTGATCTTCATCCCGATGGCCCGCTCGGGCCGGTTGCTCGGCAAGAACCTGCTGATCGGCGGGCTCTTCTACGTCGCGTATCTCGGGATCGTGGCGGCGTCCTTGATGGGGGCCTTCTAGGCGTTCCGGCCAAGCTGCTCACGGCTCATGCCATGAGCGATTGGGACATGGCGAGCCGGCGGACCAGTCAAAATCGCCGGGTTGGCTCATGGGGTGGGCAAGATCGACGTGAACCGGCGCTAATTCATCGGAATCCGGCACGGCTCCAGGGAAATGTGTCACGTAGGCTCGCCGAGCGAGCATCCGAGGCTCTCGATTGTCAACAACGTCCTTGCAGACGACAGCTAGGGCATCGTTGAAGGGGCGTTCCGGCGGTCGGCGCAATCTCGCGTGTTATTCTCGATCGACCGTCAGACGACCCCGCGGCGCTCGCGCCGCCGACTCGCAGGAGCGTCCGAATGCTGACCCAGAATCCCGGCTCCGCCGACGCTGCGCCCGCCGCACCCGCCGCACCCGCCGCACCCGCCGCAGCGGGCCCCGCGCCCGTCGCCTCGCAGACTCCCGCGACGGATCCCCACGCGGCTGCCGCACCGCGCGACCTGGGTGACACCGTCGCCTACTTCGAGGGCAACTTCGTCCCGCTGCGCGACGCCAACGTCAGCATCATGACCCACGCGTTCATGTACGGGACCGCCACGTTCGAGGGTATCCGGGCGTACTGGAACGCCGACCAGGGCAAGCTTTACGGCCTGAAGATCCAGGAGCATGTCGAGCGGATCCGCCAGTCGTGCCGGATCCTGCTGATGGAGAACGTGCCGTCCGTCGACGAGCTGAGTGGGCTGATTGTCGAGACGGTCCGGCGCAACCACTTCCGGGAGGACGCCTACATCCGGCCGTCGTTCTACAAGTCGACGATTGCGATCGGCGTCCGCCTCCATCATCTCGAGAACGAGCTCTACATCATCGCGATCCCGTTCGGAAACTACGTCGACACCGAGGCCGGGATCCGGGTGATGACCTCGTCCTGGCGGCGGAACGCCGACGAGGCGATTCCGGCCCGGGGCAAGATCGTCGGCGGCTACGTGAACATGGCGTTCCAGAAGTCCGAAGCGGAGTTGAACGGGTATGACGAGGCGATCGTTTTGACGGCCGACGGGCACGTCAACGAGGCCTCTGCCGCGAACGTGTTCGTCGTCCGCGACGGCGTTGCGCTGACCCCGCCCGTGACCGACGACCTTCTCGAGGGCGTGACCCGGCTCGCCATGCTGGAGCTGCTCCGGAACGAGAAGGTCCCGGTCGAGATCCGCTCGATCGACCGTTCCGAGCTGTACGTTGCCGACGAGATGTTCCTGTGTGGGACCGGCGTCCAGATCTCGCCGGTGGTCGAGATCGACCATCGCCCGATCGGCGCCGGCGAGGTCGGCCCGATCACGTCGCTCGTCAAGGATCGCTACTTCGACGCGGTTCGCGGCCGCTTGCCCGAGTACAGGCACTGGCTCACCGAGATCCCATCCGAGTAACGCGGTTGGCGTGCTTGCCGATTCGCCGCCTGTTCGCGGCGCTGGGTCGAGCGGGTCCGATCGGGGAGACTGCTGATGGAGTCCCCGCTCGGGCGACTTGAGTCGCCAGGGCGGGTCAGGCCGCGTCGGGAGCGTGCCGGAGCTGGATCTGACTCCGGCGGGCCAAACGCCGGTCGAGCGCGCCGCCGGTACGAGCGAGCCGCCCGAGCGAGCCGGCCAGGATCCGGAACGAGGTCCCGTTCTCAGGCGCCGGGTGGTGGCGTCAGGGTCGGGGTCGAAGTCGCCGTCGTGATCACGATGTCGACGGTCATCGCCGGGTCGGTCTTCGTCTCGACCTTGACCTTGAAAGTCTTCTCGAGGAACGCGATCGTCTCCGTCAGGCGCGTCTCCGCGCCGTTGTAGATGACGATCCTCGTCGCCGCCTGCCCGGTCGCCGCGGGCCTCAGGTTCGGCGCCGAGGCGGTCAGCCCGTAATAGTCGAGGTAGCCGGCGATCTCGGCCGCGACGCCCTGCTTCGACGTGCCGTTCAGGACCCAGATGGAGCCGTTCTCCTGGGACAGGGCGGAGCGCGTATTCTCCAGGTCCGGATCGACCTTGAACGCGTTCTCGACCGCCGTCCGGATCTTGCCGACGTTCGGCAGGTACTTGTAGATCGGGGTCAGGATCTGCGATCCGTAACGCGGGTAGGCGAAGACGTAGGAACGGATGTTCTTCGTATCGATCGTGCTGGCGAGACCCGCCAGCTGCGCCAGCTCGGTCTGCGGGATATCGGTCTTGACCGTGGCCTTGACGGCGGCCAGCAGCTCCGGAATGCGCGGGATCAGGTTCGCGACGTTCGCCTGCTCGCGGAGCGAGCTCAGCACCCGCTGCTGGCGATAGCCGCGATCGAAGTCGTCGGAGTCGTGGCGCGATCGAGCGTAGACCAGGGCCTGGGCGCCGGTCATGTGCTGGATCCCGGCCGGGATGTAGACCCGCGACAGGCGTCCGGTGTCGCTCGGGTAGCTGTCGTCGAGGACGGGCACCTGGACGTTGATCGTGACCCCGCCCATCGCGTCGACGACCTGTTTGAAGCCATCGAAATTGACCTCGACGAAGTACTTGATGTCGAGCCGGTACAGCTCGCCGAGGACGGATTTCAGGCCGTTGTAGCCGCGCGTCCGGGTGGTCCCCGGAACGAGGTCCGGCCGGCCACGGATCGCGGTGAAGAACGAGTTGATCCGGGCCTGGTACGTGGGGCCGAACGCCTTCCGGAGGGGGCCGGCCGGCAGCGGGACGCCCCACGAATCGCGCGGCAGGCCGAACATCGCAACCTGCTTCGTCGTCGGGTCGATCGAGACGACGATCAGGGTGTCGGTGTTGTAGGTCCCCTCACCGGGCCGCTGGTCGGAGCCGATCAGGAGGACGTTCAGGCGCTCCTTGCCGTCCCACGGCGAGATCGTCTCGTTCGGCAGGGCCGAGCCCTGGACCGGCGGCGGTGAGTCGGTGACTGCCGGCGAGTCGAGCGGCTCGCCCGGCGGGCTCGGCGATGAGCCGGGCGAGCCCGATGGGGCCACGTCGCACTCGCCGTTGTCGACGTCCGCGTCCGACACGAAGACGCATGGGTCGTCGAGCGCGCCCAGCGCCATGAGGTCGTAGCGCGCGACGACAACGTGGGCTCCGGACATGACGAGGATGACCGCGAGCAGACCGCCGACTGACAGCGGGTTGAACAGCATTCGAGGCGGGCCGAGTCGGCCGCCGCCGCCGCTGGCTGCGACGCCGTTCAGGAAGACGGTCACCCGGTAGGCGTCGACGATCGCCACAAGGCGGTAGACGAGGGCCACCAGATTGACCACGAACAAACCGGGCAGGACGCCGTCGGTCAGGACGAACTGCAGGATCTGGGGACCCGACATCCGGAGGAAGACACCGGCGAGGAGGGCCGCCAGCAGGATCGGCGGGGCCGCAAACCCGAGAGCTCGCTGGTACGCGCCGGCATAGGCATGGCCGAGGCCCGGGAACAGCAAGGAAAGGAACGCGGCGACGAAGGGCGACTTCCCCCGCGGTCGTCCGTCCTGCGTGCGCTGCATCGCAGGGTAGGATACCCGGACGCCCGTCATCCGCATTCGAGGACCGATGTTCCGACCCGTCAGCGCGAAACCTGACCTCGTCGCCCAGGAGCACGAGGTTCTGGCCGAGTGGCGCGAGCGGCGGACCTTCGAGCGGTTGCGTGCCCGCAACGCCGGTGGCCCGCACTGGAGCTTCCTCGACGGCCCGATCACCGCCAACAACCCGATGGCGCTGCACCATGCCTGGGGCCGTGCCTACAAGGACCTCTACCAGCGTTTCCACGCGATGCTCGGCGAGGACCAGCGCTACCAGAACGGGTTCGACTGCCAGGGCCTGTGGGTCGAGGTCAACGTCGAGCGCGACCTCGGCTTCTCGAACAAGCACGACATCGAGGCGTACGGCATCGCCGAGTTCGTGTCGCTCTGCAAGCAACGCGTCCTGACCTACGCCGCCCGCCAGACCGAGCAGAGCGTCCGGCTCGGGATGTGGATGGATTGGAACGACCCCGACGAGCTCCGCCGGCTGCGCGATCTGCTCGCATCCGACCCGACCGCGATCGCCACGATCCAGGGCCCGGATGGACCCATCACCGACTCGGTCGAGATGCTCGTCGGTCGCCTCGGCATGCCCGACATCGGCGGCAGCTACTTCACCTTCAGCAACGAGAACAACGACCTGATCTGGGGCTTCTTGAAGGAGTGTCACCGGCGCGGCCTCCTCTACAAGGGCCACGACACGATGCCGTGGTGCGCCCGCTGCGGGACCGGCATCTCGCAGGCAGAGATGAACGAGGGCTACGCCGATCGCGACGATCCGGGCCTGACCGTGCGTTTCCCGTTGGTCGACCGGCCCGGTGAGGACCTCCTGGTCTGGACGACGACGCCGTGGACGCTGACGTCCAACGTGGCTGCGGCGGTCGGGTCGGAACTGCGCTACGTCAAGGTTCGCCAGGGGGAGGACCTCCACTGGCTGGGCAAGGGGACGCTCAAGCAGGCGTTGGTCGGCCCGTTCGAGATCATCGAGGAGCGACCCGGGAGCGACCTCGCCGGCTGGCGCTACGAAGGACCGTTCGACGAGCTGCCGGCCGTGCGCAAGGCGTTCGCAGCGGGCGCCTCGCCCGCCTCAGACGCCGCCGGACCGTACGAGCACCGGATCGTCTCCTGGGCGGACGTCAGCGAGGACGAGGGCACCGGGATCGTCCACATCGCGCCGGGCTGCGGTGCCGAGGACTACGCCCTCGGCAAGGCGCTCGGCCTGCCGATGATCGCGCCGCTCGATGACAGCGGGATCGTGATCGACGGCTTCGGGTCGTTGACGGGTCGCGACGTCCGCGACGTCACCGACCCGATCGTCGAGCACCTGAAGCGCGAAGAACGGTTCTACCGGCTCGAGCCGTATCGCCACCGATACCCGCACTGCTGGCGCTGCCAGACTCCGCTCGTCTTCCGCCTCGTGGACGAGTGGTACATCTCGATGGGCCCGGTCTACGCCAAGCCGCGCTCCGAGGTGACGCCCGAGGAGGTCGAGGCCAGCCTCCGCTACCAGATCATGGACGTCGTCGACCAGGTCCGCTGGATCCCGGGCTTCGGCTACGAGCGCGAGCTCGACTGGCTCCTGAACATGCACGACTGGATGATCAGCAAGAAGCGCTACTGGGGTCTGGCGCTGCCGATCTACGACTGCCGGGCGTGCGGCACGTTCGACGTGGTCGGCGGCCGCGACGAGCTCGAGGAGCGCGCGGTTGCGGGCTGGGACCGCTTTGAGGACCACACCCCGCACCGTCCGTTCATCGATGAGGTCATGATCGCGTGCCCGTCGTGCGGCGCGCCCGTGGAGCGGATCAAGGACGTCGGCAACCCCTGGCTGGACGCCGGGATCGTGCCCTTCTCGACGCTTCACGAGCGTGAGGATCCGGACTACTGGGCGAAGTGGTTCCCGGCCGACTTCATCACCGAGAGCTTCCCGGGCCAGTTCCGCAACTGGTTCTACTCGATGCTCGCGATGTCGACGGTCCTCCGCCGCGAGCCGCCGTTCAAGACGATCTTCGGCTACGCCCTGGTGTTCGGCGAGGACGGCCGGCCGATGCACAAGAGCTGGGGCAACGCGATCGACTTCGACGAGGCGGCCGACCGGATGGGCGTCGACGTCATGCGCTGGATGTTCGCGAAGGCCCGGCCCGAGGACAACATCCTCTTCGGCTGGCACGCCGCCGACGAGGCCCGCCGCGAGCTCCTCGTCCTGTGGAATGTGTACGCCTTCTTCACGACCTACGCCCGGCTGGCCGAATGGACCCCGGAGCGGGGCATCGACGACGCGGTCGCGGCGGTTCCGGAGTGGCCCGTCCTCGATCGCTGGATCCTGTCGCGCTCGGCCGGGCTCGCGGCGGACGTCGGCGCCCGTCTGGCGGACTACGACGCGGTCGGCGCGACGCGCGCGATCGGGACGTTCATCGACGACCTGTCGACCTGGTATCTGCGTCGCTCGCGCGACCGGATGCGGGCCGGGGCCGACGCCACGGAGCGGGGAGCCGCGTTCGCGACGCTCCACGCCGCGCTCGCCACACTCGTCGAGACGATGGCCCCGATCCTGCCGTTCCTGACCGAGACGATGTACCAGAACCTGATCGTGTCGGTCATCCCGGTCCTGCCCGACAGCGTCCACCTCGCGCCGTGGCCGGCGGACTCGATGGCGCGTTTCCGCGACGCCGCCCTCGAGACCGCGATGGCGACGGTCCGTCAGGCCGTTGAGCTGGCGCGGGTGCTTCGCTCGCAGGCCGGGATCCGGACGCGCCAGCCGCTCGCCCGGCTATGGCTGGCCTTGCCCGGCGGCGAGCTCCCGGACCGCGCCGCCCTCCTCGACCTGATCCGCGACGAGGTCAACGTCCGCGATGTGATCCTGATCGGCGACGAGTCCGATCTCGTGGAGCGCCGGGTCAAGCCGCTCCTGCCCAAGATCGGGAAGAAGCACGGAGCGGCGATCCCGGCGATCATGTCGGCCGCCCGCGAGAACGCGGTCGACTACCACGCCGACGGCTCCGTGACGCTGGGCGGCGTGACCCTCGCCGCGGACGAGGTCGAGATCCTCGCCGCGCCGCGGCCGGGGACCGCGGTCGCTCATGACGAGGGGCTCGTCGTCGTCATCGACACCGAGCTCAGCGACGACCTCCGGGCCGAGGGCGACGCCCGCGAGCTCCAGCGCGCGATCCAGGATCTCCGCAAGGACGCCGGTCTGGCCCTCGACGACCGGATCGAGCTGTGGATCGACGGCCTCGACGGGAAGATCGGCGCCCACCTCGAGTCGGTCGCTGCCGAGACGCTGGCCGATGCCGTCCGGAAGACTGCGCCTCCGGACGGTGACGACGACGCAGGGCTGACCCGCGGCCAGGTCGAGCTGGGCGGGGCGGCCGTCGCAATCGCCCTGCGGCGCCTGAGCCCCGGCGGCGAGGGAGCCGGCTCATGACGGACGAAGCGCCGCCGGCGACGTCACGGACGGGCGTCGACGCGCGTCCGGCAGCCGCCGCGGCTGCGTCTCATCGCCGCTGGCCGCTGTTTCTCGCCCTCGCGGCAACGATCGTCGCGATCGATCAGGTCACGAAGCAGCTCGTCACAGGCGCCCTTGCCCCCGGCCAGTCGGTCGACGTCATCGGCGAGACGGTCCGGATCGTGTTCGGCCAGAACTCGGGGGCGCTGTTCGGTCTGTTCAAGGACAACGCGCTGATGTTCGGGCTCGTCTCGCTCATCGTCGTCGGCCTGATCGTGGCGTATCACGCCCGCGCCGCCGGAACGTTCTACCTGTCGCTGACGCTCGGGCTCCTGCTCGGTGGCGCGATCGGCAACATGATCGACCGGCTTCGGCTCGGCTACGTCGTCGACTTCGTCGACGTCGGGCTCGGCGCGCTCCGGTTCTACACGTTCAACGTCGCGGATTCCGCGATCAGCTTCTCGATCCTGCTCCTCCTGGTCGCGGCGATCCGGCCGTCGCTCGTCGAGGGTCCTTCGCCGGTCCCCGTTGTCACACCCGCCATGGATCCCGACGACGACTGGGTCACCGACGAGCCTGCCCGATGACCCCGCCCGGCACGCACGCCCTCCAGGTCCCGGACGACGCCGGCACCCAGCGCGTCGATCGCTACGTCGCCGACGTAACCGGCCTGTCGCGGAGCCACGTCCAGAAGCTGATCTCGCTCGGTCACCTGACCTCCGATGGGCTGCCTCTGAAGGCCAACACCGTCATCGGGCCCGGGACCGCGCTCCAGCTCGTCGTGCCCGAGCCGGAGAAGCTCGACCTCGCGCCGGCGCCCGAGATCCCTGTCATCGTGATCTACGAGGACGAGGATCTCCTGATCGTCGACAAGCCGGCCGGCCTCGTCGTCCATCCGTCGGCCGGCCACAGCGGCGGGACGCTCGTCAACGCCCTCCTGGCCCACGGCGACGCCGACACGTTCGGCGGCATCGCAGGCGTCCAGCGGCCGGGCATCGTCCATCGCCTCGACCGCGACACGAGCGGCCTGCTGATGGTCGCCCGGACCGACGCCGCCCAGCATTCGCTGATGGCCCAACTCAAGGCGCGCCGGGTGAAGAAGACGTACCTCGCCCTTGTGTTCGGCGAGGTTTCCGCGGAGGTCGGCCGGATCGAGGCGCCGATCGGGCGTGACCCTCGTCACCGGACGAAGATGGGTGTCGTCCCCGACGGACGGGCATCCACCACCGGCTACCGGGTCAAGCAGCGATTTTCCGGCTGGACCCTCCTCGAGCTCGACCTGGTCACGGGCCGGACCCACCAGATCCGGGTCCACCTCGAGGCGATCGGACACCCGGTCGCGGGCGACCCGGTGTACGGCACCGGGACGTCGCGCAAGGGGCCGCGCGCGGTCGGCGGCGCAGCGCCCCTCGCCCGGCTCTTCCTCCACGCCTGGCGCCTCCAGCTCACGTCGCCGACCGGCGGCCAGCTGATCCGGGCCGAGGCCCCGCTGCCCGTCGAGCTCGAAGCGGTGCTCGAGACGTTGCGGGTGGGCGGCAGTGCGGCCCTGTCGAGTGCGGAGGGCCGCCGATGACCGACGAGGTCAGCGGCGAGGCCGCTGACGAGCTCGAGCTGCCGGTATCGATCCGCGAAGCCTTCGGCGACTCGACGATCGACGGCGGCGTCAACGTCTCGGACGACCCGGGCCGGCCGGACTACACGATCGACGGTGCCCCAGGGGCGTTGCTCATCATCATCTCGGGCCCGTCCGGCGTCGGGAAGGACACGATCATCGACGCCCTCCGCGATCACGAGCGGGCCACGGGCCGGGACCAGGAGCGCCACTACGTTGTGACGATGACGACCCGAGCGCGTCGGCCGGACGAGGTCGACGGCGTCGACTACCAGTTCGTCTCGCGCGACGAATTCCTCCGGATCCGCGACGCCCGCGGGCTCCTCGAGGCGAACGAGGTCCATGGCAACTGGTACGGCGCCCCGCGCGACCAGGTCCGCGCCGCGCTCGCGGTCGGCAAGGACGTGATCCTGAAGATCGACGTCCAGGGCGCCCAGATCGTCAAGGAGCAAGTCAGCCAGGCGCTCCTGATCTTCGTGATCCCGCCGACGATGGAGGCACTGTTCCATCGCCTCCGGTCGCGCGCGACCGAGACCGCCGACGAGCTCGAGCTGCGCCAGCGGAACGCCGCGCTCGAGCTGGCCCGCCAGGACGACTACGACCACGTCGTCACGAACGAGACGGGCCAGGTCGAGCAGACGGCGGCGGCGATCGACGCGATCATCGCCGACGAGCATCGCCGCCATCCGCGCCGGCGGGTCCGGGTCTAGGGAGCCGGCCGGGCCGATCCTCGTGCGGGTCGCCTGCCAGGAGCCTGTCGCGCTGTGACCGATCAGCCGGGGTTCGACCTGGGGGCGACGGCCGACGATCCAGAAGCGCCCGCGACTGTGGCCACGGCGACGGCCGTCCGCCACGTCAGCGTCGCGATCGACGCCGCCGGCGGGGGAGGGGCCCGTCCGTACACCTACGCGGTGCCCGCGTCCCTCGCCGACCTGGTCGATGGCGAGGCAGTCCTCGTCGAGTTCGGGCGGCGCCAGGCGCTCGGGATCGTCCTCGGCGCTGCGCCGGCTCCCGAGGGCGTCGTCGCCAAGCCGATCAGCGGCCGGGTCCGGGCGGACGGGCCGCTCCTGCCGCCGCTGGCTCTCCGGCTCGCGGCCTGGATCGCCGAGCACTACCTGGCGCCGCCGGCTCTGGTGGTCCGGGCGATGCTGCCGCCGGGGATGCTCGAGCGGCTCGAGCTCCTCGCCGAGCGAACGGCCGAGCCTGCGGCCACGGGCTCGACGCTGGCGCCCGCCGATCTGGACCTCCTCGACCAGCTGGAGCGCGGCCCACGACCCATCCGCGACCTCGTCACGACCGAGGGCCGGCCGACCCTCGTCCGGCGCCTCCGCGCTCTCGAGGACTCGCTGCTCGTGACGCTCGACTGGACGCTTCTCGCCGCGGGCGTCGGGCCGCGCTACGAGCGGTGGGTTCGTTTCACGCCGGATGGACGCGCGGCGGCGGAGCTGCTGGCAAGCGGCCTGAAGGCGCCGGGCCGTGCTCTGGGGCCGCGCCAGATCGCCCTCCTCGAGGAGGTCCGCGAGGCCGGATCCGTGACCCCGGCGGTCAGCGACGGGCTCGCGGCAGCCGGCCTCGGCGACCGCCACGGAACCGCCGCTGTCGCGGGTCTTGTCCGGCGCGGCCTGCTCGAGGTGGAGGTTCGCGAGCGT
>JACCVQ010000076.1 GCA_013698095.1 Chloroflexota bacterium | reverse complement strand
GCTGAGATGCAGACCCAGATCCCGGTGATCTACGTCGCATTCGACATCCTTGCCCACGGGAAGGGTGGCGGCGCCGCCGTGGAACCGACTCTGCGTCTGCCGTTACGCGAACGGCGCCAACGGTTAGACGCACTGGAGCTGCCGAACGTGCCGGGAATGGCCACCGCGAACCTGTTGACCGTGTCCAGCAGGGAAGAACTGGAGTCGATCTTCGACGCGGCCCAGGAGCGCGGCAACGAAGGCCTGATGGTCAAAGACCCCGACAGCCCGTACACGCCCGGGCGACGCGGATACGGGTGGTTGAAGCTGAAGCGGCCGCTGGCCACCCTCGACTGCGTTGTGGTCGGCGTCGAGATCGGCCACGGCAAGCGCCACGGCGTGCTTTCCGACTACACGTTTGCGGTCCGCGACGACGGCCCCGGTGGCGAGGGCCGCTTCGTCACGATCGGCAAGGCCTACAGCGGCCTGACCGACGCCGAGATCGCCGAGATGACGGCCTGGTTCGAAGCCCACACGGTCCAGCACTTCGGTCGATACCGGCAGGTCGAGCCGACGGTTGTCGTCGAGGTCGCGTTCGACGTGATCGTTCGCTCGAAGCGCCACCAGTCGGGCTACTCGCTGCGCTTCCCGCGGATCGCCAACCTGCGCCCGGACAAGGTGATCGACGAGATTGACACCCTCGAGACCGTCCGGGCCTTGTACGAAGGGCTCCAGCAGGGCGCGGAGCAACTGGTGACGGCCGGCGCCAGGAAGTAGTCCCGGCGCCGGCCCGGACTGGCGGTCCGGGCCGGTTCAGGGCGGTCCGCGGCGCTATTCTTCGGGGCATGTTCGAGTCGATGATGCTTGGGGGTGAGGCGACCCTCGTTCCACTGACCCTGTACACCGATGCCTTCGTGATCACGGGCACGATCCGGTCTCGCCAGAATCGGATTACCGACATCCTCAACCAGACCGATGACGGCTTCCTCGTTCTGTCGGACGCGGTCGTCGACGAATACGGGTCGCGTGGCACGCCCACCCACAGCGAGTTCGCCCAGGTCAACCTCGGGGCCGTCCTCTTCGCGGTCGCCGCCACCGCGATCGAGCCGCGGCCCGACCTCCGGACGCCGAAGGTCCCCGAGCAGGCGTTGATCTCGATCCCGCCGTTCCGGATCATCGGCCGGATCCACGTCCTGCCCGAACGGGATCTCCGCGAAGCGCTCAACGAGCTGACCGGCCGGTTCATCCCCGTCACCGACGCCACCTACTGGTCCGAATCGATCGGCGAGGCGCGGGCGACCGCGGCGATGGTCGCCATCAATCACGATCGGGCCCAGATCTTCGCCCCGCACCGCGAGGTCAATCCGTGGGCCGGCCTGGATCGCAGCGGTGAGTCAGGTTCCGAGCCGCCCCCGTCCGCTGGATCGGGGGACGCGGCGTCGGGCTGGTAGGCGTCAGACACAACTGCGTTCGTCGCCCCTGGGCGACAGCTACCGATCGACGGGCAGATCCAATCTGTTGCCCCACTCGGCCCAGCCGCCGTCGTACACCGCGACGTCGTCGTGGCCGAGCAGGGTCAGCGCGAATGCCAGCTTTGCGGCCGCGATTCCCGCGCCGTCGTAACAGACCATCCGGCGGCCCCGCGCGACGTTCGCCTTGAACAGCAGCTCGCGCAGCTCATCGCCCACCCGGAAGTGCTGGCTAGCTGCCCTGGTCATCGCGCCGACCGGGACATTGACCGCACCCGGGATATGGCCGAGCCGCTTCGTGTTGCCCTCGTGGCCGCGATACTCGGCCGGGGCCCGGGCGTCGAGCAAGGTCACCTCGGGCGAGGCGATCAGGGCTCGGACGTCGGAGGTCGTCAGCCGCATTCGTGATTGCGAGCGCGGCGTGAACCGGGCCGGCGGTGGTGGCGCGGTGGCCGTCGACGTTGGCCGGCCCTCCTCGAGCCATGCCGGAAAGCCGCCATCGAGGACGCGAACGGACTCCAACCCGTACACCCGCAGGCTCCACCACGTCCGGGCGGAGTAGAGACTGACGGTGTCGTCGTAGACCACGACGGTCGCGCCGTCGCCGACGCCGGCCAGGCTGAGGGTCCGGGCGACCTGCTCCGGGCCCGCAAGCAGGAGGGTGTCGCCGTTCTCGGACGGATCGGTCAAGTCTGCCCGCCAGTCGACGTGGACGGCGCCCGGAATGTGGCCGGCGAACCAGGCTGAGTGACCGCTCCCATCCGGGCGCCAGCGAACATCGAGGATCCGGACGTCGGGCCGGCCCAGCTGGTCGGCCAGCCAGTCGCTCGTCGCGAGCATCTCCGGTCGGGCGAGACCGCCGGGCGTTCGTGTCCGCGGCAGGCGCCGGCCGGGTCGAGTGGTCACGTCGATATCATAGGCCGGTGGTCGACCCGTTCCAGCCCGATACGGACAAGCTCGCGGCCGTCCGGGCTGCGTTGCCGGCCCTCGGCGCCGGAATCTACCTGAACACCGGCTCCGTCGGCCCGCTGCCGGCCGAGACGGCCGCCGCGATGGCCGAGATCACCGACTACGAGCTCCGGATCGGGCGCGCCCATCCGGACTACATGTCGGGCTTCCTCGAGCGGCTCGACGAGGCCCGCGGCGCGGTCGCCGCAGTCCTCGGCGCGGACATCGCTCAGGTCGCGATCACCCACTCGACCTCGACAGCGATGAATTCGGCGATCGGGGCGGTCGCGCTCCGGCCCGGCGAGCGGATCGTCACGACCCGCTCCGAGCACCCCGCGGCCGTCGGTCCGGTTCTCGCCGCTGCCGAGCGGGACGGCGCAACGGCCATCTTTGTGGACCTCGACGATGCGACGACGGACGAAGAGATCCTGCGCCGATTCGACGAAGCGATCGTGCCTGGTACCCGTCTCGTGGCCTTCTCCCACGTCTTGTGGACGACGGGTCGCGTCCTGCCCGTGGCAGCGATCGGTCGGCTGGCCCATGAGCGCGGCGCGGTCGTGGTCGTCGACGGCGCCCAGGCGGCGGGCGCGATCCGGATCGCCGTCCATGAGCTCGAGGCCGACTTCTATGCGGCTCCCGGCCAGAAGTGGCTGCTCGGCCCCGAGGCGACGGCTGCGCTGTGGGTCTCCCCGGCGGTCGTCGCGACGGCCCGCCCGACGCTTGTCGGCTGGTTCAACTACGAAAAGATCGGGCCGGATGGCGGGCGCTACTGGCCGGACGCCCGGCGTTTCGACGGGACGCAGTTCCACAAGGCCTCGATCAGCGGGTTCGCGCGGAGCTGCGGCTGGCTGTCGATGTATGTCGGGTTGACCTGGATTCACGAGCGGGGCGCCGCCATGGCCGCCCGCGCCGCCGACCGCCTGGCGGGGATAACCGGGGTCGAGGTCCTCACGCCGCGCGACCGAATGGCGACCCTGGTGACGTTCCGGATCGGCGGCTGGACGCCGGACGAGGCGTTGGCCGAGCTGAGCGCTCGGACGTTCGCGATTGCCCGGACGATCCCGCCCGTCGAGGCGATCCGGTTCAGCATCGGCTTCTTCACGACCGAGGACGAGATCGAGCGCGTGGCGAGCGCCGTCGAATTGCTGGCCGCCCATACGCCGGTGAGCCTCCCGCCGCGCCCACGGTTGACGGTCCTCGGCCAGGGTTCCGGATGACCGGATCGCCACCGCGGGCGCGCGCCCCCGAGGTCCGCCGCCGCTCGTGGCTCGAGATCCGCTGGCGCCAGTTCCGGAATGCCCCGCGGCCGGTTGTCCGGGCCGTTCTCGCCAGCCTCGTCGTCGCGATCGTTGTCGGCTTCGGCTATCTCGCCTACGACGTGGCGCTCCGCCGCGGGGCGGTCCTGCCGGGTGGCGACCTGCGAACGCTCTACCTGGTGGTGGATGTGGTGGTCGTCCTCCTCAGCGGCAGCATCGTGACCTGGCTTGTCGTGCCCCAGCCACGCGGCTCGGGAAGTGCGACCACCCGCTCCGGCTGGAGCGCCGCCCTCGGGTTCTTCGCCGCGGTGCCGGTCTGCTACCTCGTCCTCGTCGTCATCGTCCAGATCGTCGAGCCGCTGCTGGGCTGATCAGGCGACCGGCCGCACGCACGAAACACGGTCAGGCGGGGCGCGCAAGCACCACTTCTGGCGTCGCGCGGACGCTATGGAATGGTCCGTCCGTACCATTCCCTAGTACCCTGCCCTCGATATCATCGAGTTATCGGATCCGGCAACGCAGGCGAGGACTCATTCGTGGTCATGGACGAGCAGCATGTTGCGCTGCCCAAGCTGATTGGTGCTCCCGCCTACGCGCGTCCGACGATCGTGGTCGAGACAGCGCCCCGGCCGTTCGATCCCGACGACCTTCCGATCGAGGCTGTCCAGACGGACGAGGAGCGGATGATCGCCGCCAGCCTGCCGGCACACGCCTATGCCCCCGGCGGAGCGTCCCCCCGAGCGGACCGCAACGGCGGAACGGATGCGGCGCCAACGCTTCATCCCCGCCCGCTCAGCCTCCGCGCTCTGGCAGGCCGGATCCTGCGGAGCGAGAACTAGAACTCCGGACCGGAGCTCCGATCCAGAGCTCGATCCGCGCTCGCGCCCCGATGGATCGGGGAGTAGGATCGCAGCGGGGGAGTAGCTCAACGGTCAGAGCGGCGGGCTTATATCCCGCTGGTTCCAGGTTCGAGTCCTGGCTCCCCTACCAACTGATGACCTGGCCCCGTCCCGCGGGGATCCGGGAGGGGCGATCGCCGAATGCGCGTGCCGCGCGGCGGCACGACTGGCTAGAGGGCCGCCTGGATCGTGGCGATGAGCTCCGTGCGGCGGTCGGCATTGAGCGACCGCGCCGGTGGAAGCGAGGCCAGCCAACCCGCGATGTCGTCACCGGCCACGACCGTGCAGGTCGCCGTCCGAGAGACCGTCGGGTCGGACGTCACGACCGCCGCGTAGACCTTCACGACGTAGTCCCGATCCGTGGAGCCAATCCAGCGCCGAACACGCTCGGCGTCGCGGGCGGCCCGCTCGAGGGGGTTCTCGAGGTGCGCCCAACGGCCATCGGGCCGACGCTGCTCCCAGCCCGCGCCCGAGTGCCTGGTCGCATTTCGCGGAGGCAGCTCGCTGATGATGGCAAGTCCGAATGGGCCGAGGACGAGATCGCGCACGATCCGGCCATCCGGCAGGCGGACATTCGCAGCTGCGATGTACTCGTCTCCGAGGTTCGCGCCGGCCCGAGTCACGGTTCGGATGCCGGGCCGGACGGTCAAGGATCGGGCGACCCGGCCAAGGCGAAGGGCGCCGACGATCGCGAAGCTTGCCGGAGCCACGAGGGCCAGTGCCCAGACGGCGGCACCGATCGCCAGCTGCGCCGGGCCGGGCCGGACCGGCCCGGCGGTCAGCCCGGTCAGGACCGGGGTGGCGAAGGCGATCCATGCCAGGAACAGCCCGCCGCCGAGAAGGACGCTGCCGACGGCGATTCCAATCACGGCCGCGCCGATCGGCGGACGAGCGGCGCGAGTCGAAGCAATGAGCTGCACCTCGCCATCCTCGCGGGCGCGGGCAGCGGAGGGAATGACTACATCGGGTCAGTTCGGTCGAGCCGTCCGGGTCATCAACCACTGCGGAATGCACCGGACCCACCGCGGTTCTCGTGCGGCGGCGCCTCTGAGTGCGTCTTCGCCGCCCTCCGTCCGGCTGCGGGGTCGTGGGACACCCGTACCATTGCGGCGGCTTCGGCCGACGACCAAGGTTGCCAGAGCGCGGGCTCCCAGCATGCCCGCCGGAGGCCGATATCCCCTTGGTTGAGCGTCGAACACGATCCAGGCGACAGGCGGTCACTCCGCTGGCCTCGCTCTGGGCTGCGCTGGTCGTCGTCTTCGCCCTCGTCGGACCGGTCCTGGCGAACACAGGACCGACGAAGCTCCTCGATCCCAGCGTCAGCCCCCGGACCGGAACCCCGACAACGACGATCGTGTTCCAGGTCGACTATCGCAACCGCGAGGGTTCGCCGGCCGATCATGTCTCGGTCCTGATCGACGGCGTCGCCCACGCGATGACCGGCGCGGGCACGACGTGGAAGGCGGGCGTTCGCCACACCTGGTCGACCAAACTGGCCGCCGGCACGCACACGATCTCCTTCGAGGCCGCCGACACGCGCCGGTTCAGCGACTCGATCGCCGCGGGAACGGTCACGATCACCGTCCCGACGCCAACGCCGACCCCGACGGCGCAGCCGACCGCCACGCCACGCCCGACGGCGACCCCCCAGCCCACAGTCCAGCCCACGCCTCGACCCAGCGCGACGCCAGGTCCGACGTCGACCCCCGGTTCGACACCGCGTCCCAGCGCCACGCCGGCGCCGACGACCCCGACACCCTCAGGCACGCCGGGAGCGACGGCCAGCCCGGGCGCGAGCACCGCCCCGACCAGCTCACCGGCCGGAACGGCCGCAGCTGCGCCCGGGAGCGCCGGACCCGATGTGAGTCCAGGCCCCGGCACCGTATTCGGCAACCCGACCGACCCGCCTGACGGCACACCCGCCGACCCGGGCCTCGGC
>JACCVQ010000020.1 GCA_013698095.1 Chloroflexota bacterium | reverse complement strand
ATCTGGGCGACCGACTTCTTCACCGTCGAGACGATCGGCCTCAGGACGCTCTACGTCCTGTTCTTCATCGAGCTCTCCACGCGGCGCGTTCACCTGGCCGGTGTGACCGAGCACCCCGACTCGGCCTTGGTCATCCAACAGGCGCGCAACCTCGCCATCGAGGAGCGGCTGTCGGGTGTCCGGTTCCTCGTGCGCGACCGGGACGCCAAGTACTCGGGACCGTTCGATGCTGTGCTCCGGGTCGAGGGCGTCCGCGTCATCCGAACCCCGATCCGGGCACCTCGGGCGAATGCCTTCGCGGAACCGTTCGTGAGGACCGTCCGCCGAGAGTGCCTCGACCACGTCCTGATCTACGATCGTCGGCACCTCGAACGAGTGCTCGGGGCGTACGTTGCGCACTACGTCGACGAGAGACCGCATCGGGGCCTGGGACTTGCCGTGCCGGCTGGCATCCGACCAGCCCAGGGTCCGGGGGCGACCCCAACCCTGGTCGAACGAAGGGACGTGCTCGGCGGCCTGATCCACGAGTACCGCCGGGCGGCGTGATTCGGATTGTCGAACCCTTCACGTTCGTGCGACGTGCCAGTTCCTCCGGCGGGACAAGGAGCGTCTCGAGGAAACCGGGATCTCGGCGATCCCAGGCGGATCACGTCTGGAGGTGCGAGGAGATGGCGGACCTACTCGCGTGAGTACCAGTTCGCCCCAGCCCGGCGGTCCAGGACCACCAGGCGCCCGATCCAAACTGAACGACTACCCGATCCCGGCACAGCGCTTCTTAGGCACGTCACTCCCATCGGCCGGTCGCAGATTGATTGGAAACCCGGCTAGCTGACTGCCACTGTCGTGGGGCCGTATCCCTGGCCGGCTACCGCAACTCGAATCGTCTGACCGTCGACTGCGGCGATCTCGAGTTCGTAGCGGTTGCTGGACGAGAACATGAAGTGGATCTCGGACCACCGCTCTTGCGGGTGATCTGCCAGCCAGGCCGCGAGCTTCGGTTGAGACAGCATGATGTCTATCGCCTTGCCGGGCGGGTTGACGTTCCAGCTGCCCACGACGCGAAAAGGAACGCTCGTGAGGACTTCAGACTTCACGCCATCTGCCGCCTCGACCAGGAACCGAACCTTGACTTCGTACGAGCCTGCGGGCGTTGGATAACCGCCCGAGAGACGTCCGTCCCAAATCGCGGTCGTGGAGACCGACTCTGTTGGCGCCAGCTTCGACGCTCCGGAGACGATGTCGCAGCCCGAGCGCGGGGCGCCGACAGCGGCCAGCGAAACCGGCTCCTTAGTCGCCCTGATGAGACCGTCCTTGACATCCCCTTGGACGCCCGGCCAGGTACGGCCCTCGTCCAGCTTGAGCCCTGAAAAATCAACCCAGAGTGACGCCGTCGCGACGCAGGTCGCGTCACCGCCGAGGTATTTGATGGGGCGGTTGGAGGTATTGGTTGCCCGAACGGTCGCGACCAGAGGTTGCCCCGGCGGAACCTGCGCGACGTTGAGGCTCGCCGCGAGGACGATCCCGCTTGCCGTGACGGACGAGGTGGGTCCTTGAGTCGCGGGGGTGGGGGCCGGCCGATCGTTCTCCGGAGAGGGCGTCGCCTCGCCGCACGAGGCCGTGGCGAGGCTGACTACGAGGAGCCCAGCAGCGCCGCGGCCGAACGCGGTCTGAAGTAATCCTCGAGTTATGTCAGCCGGTCCAAATCGTTGCATTCCATGCGGCCAAGGAATCGTTGATTTTGGCGAACTCGCCGAACTCGGTCGCGAGGACACCCACAGCGGTGTGCCGCCAGTGCGGAGTCGCAGGTCCGGTGTACTGGTAACTCCGATGGATGGGTGATCCACTGTCGCCGTCGATCGGCTGTGGCGTAAGCCCATTCATCTGGGCACCGAAGACAAAGAAGCCGACTGTGTCACTCCAGTAGCGCTTGCTGGTCGATGTGACCACGCCGCAGTCGTTGCGGCTGCTCCGGCCGAGGGACGCGCAGAGCGTCTCGTTAGCGATCGGGTAGCCGTTGATTGCGTTGTACTGCTCCGGTCCCCACGACGACGGCGTCGTGAACCCGTAGACCTTTTCTGATGCCTGGCTGTCGAACATCGAGAGACGCAGCATGTCGCGGCCCTCGGCTTTCCACTGGTTCGATTGAACCGAGCCGAGTTGACCTTCGCCCTTGTGGAACCAAGCCGAGCCGTAATGCCCACAATGGCCGGCCGTCACCGCCTGTACGTCACCGGCTACGACGATGGGGAAAGCCAACGTGCATGGCGGCTCCCCACTCGTGCCGCCTTCGCGGATCAAGATGCCGGCCTTGTATGGGTCGGAGCAATGCTCGCGATCAGTACACGCAACATCGCTCGCTCGGGATGTGGCAGTGCTCACTACGTCGATCGCGACACCCACCCGTCGCTCAATGGACGCAGCGGCCGCTCTGGCCCTGATTCCATCAACGGCGAGCACCTCGAGGCTCAGACGATTGTTCCGTACATCGGTCGCGATTCCGAGCGGTCTCACCGATGTCAGTCCGTCCCACGCCTTGCCAGCTGTTTCGAGGGCGGCCTGCAACTCCGTTTCGGAGTGGTCGACGAACTCGACGACGAGCCCCCGCGGACCGGCAGGCAACCTGGACCGAGCCTGTGCAACCGCCGCGTCTTCGGGCCGCGTAAGCTGGACGACGAGGCGGCCTCCGTTCTGCTGGTCGATCCACGCTCCCCCAAAAGACGACAGCCTACGAAGGGCTGGAAGGACATCGCGATCGGCGGTGTCCGCGAACTCCATTCGGCCACCAAGGTCAATCAGCGCCTCTTCGTCCGCCGTCATGGGCACGCCCCATTTTTCCGTGCCGACATCGGCTCCGGCGAAGAGGGCCTGAACGGTTGCATCGTCCGTCGGAAGGCCGTAGACCTCACGTTCGGCGATGTCTGGCCGGAGGATAGAATTGATGGCCGTCGCCGAACTCGTGATCGCGGCCACAGGTTCCGCGGCGACCGCCGGTCGCGCAACGAGAGCCTCCGAAACCACGAGAGCTACGACCGACAATGCTCGCGACGACCGGGTCCAACGGCCTGCCTGCACGGTACCCCTCCTTGACCGCTTCAGTAGACCAGGACTATGGCCCTCGCCGTGCCAGTGGTCAATAGACGAACCGACGCGCTGGGTCGCCTTCGCACAGTGCGCCCTTCTTGACCGTGTTGACCTCGAGCGTGACTCGCTAACCGCCACGCCGTGTCGCGCGTCGGAATCGATCCGCCCGCCCGGGATCCAACCAGAAGAAGATCATGGAGTTGACGAGGGCATACCAGTCGGAAGGCGAGATGCCACTCTTTCCACCCGGTCAGGTCACCCCGTTAACGGCGACGGTGATCGCGATCCACGGCACACCGACAGCCAATCCAGGACCCCTGCGTGAACTGGTCCTCCCGGTCGCTCAGGCAATCCGGGGCGGCGTATATGGGCAGACTGTGCTCTTCGTGAGTTCGGCGATGGACGGCCATCGTCCCCTGTTGCGTAGGCGCTCAGGAACTGACCCGACGGCGACCAGGCCCCAGCGTTGAATGACTCGCCCCAGAAGGAACGGCAGTTGCCGCCGAAGCCGTACCCGTTGCGGGCGGCGAGTGAAACCAAGATCAGTGCGACGACGGCGATCGCCAACAGCAGGACAAGGCTCGCCCTCCGCCCCCGATTTGACTCTGCGCCGAGTCCCTCGATCGGATCAGCTGGCGGCATCATGGGCTCACGCCCACCCGATAACCAGCGTGACCGCGACTCCGCTGAACGATGCCACTGAGGGAGCGTGTCGCGCCGCGCGGTAAGTGTCGCGAAGGGCGGTGCCACGCGAGCAAGGCGAACAATCCGCCGGCAAGGAGTGGTATGCCGATCGAGAAGGCGGCCAGGATCCCGAGCGGCAGGAGGACGCCCGCGCAAGCCGCACCTGTGATGTGTCATCCGGCTGTCGTTGCTTACCCGTCAGCCGATTACCATTGACGAGGTTGACTTCGCCGACGGCGTCTCGCGCCCGCTCGTTGATCTTTCGGACCTGACCAAGCCTCGCCCGCAAACAATACTCCGCTTGTTTGCTACCGATGAGCAACGGCTTGTTCTGCTCGACTGCCCGATCGACCGACAATGCACGCTGACGTTGTACGACGCAGAGACCGGCCGGCAGCTGAATCGATTTGCGACCGTCGGTGGTGATGTCGTCGGAGTTGCGGACGACACGTTCATTACGGTGCAGCCGTGCCCGCTTCCATGTCCTGTCGCCGCGTACGACCTGACGAGCGGTGACCGTCATGCGATCGGGTCAAGCTGTGGCCGGGCGGTCTCGCCAAGGAGCAAGGAAAACCGGTGCTCATACTTGACGTCCCGTCCGGCGGGGACTGCTCGGGTCGGGAGTTCGCGATCCAAGCCTTCGATCTGACTGGTCAAGCGGCCGGTCCCGTCATCCGCCTCCCGGACCGCAGTCGAGAATTGGCGTCCCTCGATCCAACGCTGGGCGTGGAGGCCGCTGACGGCTTGGTGGCGCTCGGCGTCAACGGTCGCCTGGCGGCGGGCTCTGACAGCTCCGATCGCCCCTATGTCGTTCGTTTGCGCGACGGACAAGTTTTGGAGGCGCCGTAACGTCGTACTCTCCTTCCCCGAGGACCACCCCGGCGGCGAGCAGGGGTCGCTCGGACGAAGGCAGCTGACGACAATTCGGGGCGCTTCGGTACGTCGTCACTATGTCCGCAGCGACTGTTGTAGTGCCAAACGGGGCCATGTATGCGCTCTGGTTCCGATCTCGCCGGTACCCAGGGCACGCTTGCGGCGCGGACCCGCCCCGGCGGAAGGCCCTCTGACCTGGTTCATTCCCCAAGCCTCTACACGTTCCGTCGGTACCTCGACCAGATCAGCTCGGCGCGTCCCGCTGGGCCACGCCGGCATTGTTATCCGCTCGTCTCGATCGACTCGACGTCGAGCACGACCGCTTGCTGGTCAGCGGGGATGTTCGGATGCGTTATCGGCGGGTGGAGGAGGGTCACCCGCACGACTCCGATCCCGGGGAAGTTGAATTGGTCGCCCTCCACGACGCCGACGTCGTCGGGCACCGCGACCTTGACCTCATACTCGTTGGGCCGGCCGACGTTGCGAGACGGGCGATCGAGCGGTATTGCCTGGATAGTCGTCGGAGCTCGGCGACGCCCTGCACGGCGCCCCAGCGGTGGGCGCGTGGCGGACTCATCCGTCCATCCGGCCTCAAGGCGGAGCATTCGGACGAACTCGCGGCCGCGGTCGGTCAGCCGGCCAACGAGGTTCCCGGCGCCCTGGGCCGTCATGGTGCCGGCTGGGTAGCCGTCAACGACCCCCTCGATCGTAAGCTCGCTCCAGAGCTGGCGGGCCTCGTCTTCAGCGATGTCGGGCATCTTCCAGCTCAGCGTCGCGCTGACGCCGCCGGCGAAGAGCCCAGGCGGCGGCTCATTCGTCGTTGCGATCACGTGGAGAAGTCGCAGATGCGGCTTCGAGAGTCGATCGAGCGTGTTGATCATTCGATCGCGATCGCTCGGGCCCGGCCTGCCGGACCCGGACAGGCCGGCTAGGAGCGCGGCCCAGTAGCCGAGCTTGTCCTCGTTTCGCACCGTCTGAACGCGATCGATCACGTCCTCGACCATGCGATCGAAGTCGGCCGTTCGAACGAATTCTTCATCGAGTCGAGCGCGGTCCGCCTCGAGGTCCTCGTAAAGAGCCTTCACGAAGTTTACGAGCCGTTCCTGCTTCCGGCGCGGGACGAGCTCGGAGATCATCGTGGCGATCGCGCCGCCAATGATCGGGACCGCGTTTAGGCCAGCAAGGCTTACGGCGAGTGATCTGTCGCGCCACGACTCAGCGTCGAGCAACTCCGGATCCCGCGGATCCTCCGTAGTCATTGCCCCTGCACGGCCACTCGGCGGGCCGGTTCGTCCGTGGGTGCGCCCACAGAGGCGATCAGGGGCACCGCGCGTTCAAACATTCGGTCCTTCATCTATGGGTCGACGCCCTAACGCCGAGCCACTGGGCGCAGTCGTCGACGTGGCGACGTAGAAATCCACTCACGGCGTCCGAGACTAGCTCTGGCGTCATGGTTCGGATGTCTGAAACCGATCTCGTGCGGCCATTGATGGACAGTAACTCGGCGTGTGCGACAACGCGAACCAGGGATCGTCCGCGGCCGATCCCCCGACGCAACGCGAGCGTCTCCAACTCCGGAGGCATGCCCGCAGGTTCAGGGCTTCGAAGTCGGCCCGCTCAGACTCTCGCTCGAAGCGCTCGACGCCCAAGGCCAAACGCTCCAGGGCCGGCGTCTCGTCATCGGCCGACAGAGCATGTATCTCTCGTCTCTCATCGAGCCGATCAACGGTTGCCTCGGTCGCCTGAAGGTCGCGCTTCATCTGCCATTGATGTAGCAATTCGAGGTCACAGGCAAGCGACGCGCTTCCGGTTCAACGTGTCCCCGGTCGTTCTGCGACAGTCCACGTGGATCGTCGAGCGCGACGTAAATCCGTGGCGCATCCAAGAGGAATGACCTGTCGACAACGACCCCCTGCGCCTGATGACCAAACGACGACATCTCCCATCGCAAGCCGGACCAGTGAGGTTCGCCTGCTGCCGGACGGCGGCCTCGAGTTCGCCAAGGCCCGCGGTGGGTGGGATTGCCGTCGTGTCGTCGTCGAGACATTCCAACCCAGCTCGGCGACGACTGGCGCGCGATGGTCGAGCATCTCTAGGTCCTCGCCGCGCAGCCGTTGTGAGTGCAGAACGGGATCTGCTGGTTGCCCTTTTGCACGAGGATGGCAAGTATGCGTCTTACGCCCTGGACGCCGGCGGCCTCGCTGCAACGACCGAGCGCCGGTCCGGTGCCGCCGACATAACGTCGCCCGATCGCTCACTCGCGGCGTATCACCGGATGCCGAATAACCGCCCCGGCAGCCGGAGCGTACGGTGTCGACTTCGCGCGGAGCGTCGCGACTAGGGGTGAGGTAGAGCCCGGAAAGAGTTTCCCCGGCTCAAGTGGCGGTCGCCTGAGCGATCCGCGGCGATCTGATCCGGTGGCGCCGCGAGGACTGAGTCCGTTGGATGTCGCAGAAGGCCGAACTGTACGCTCGGCTGCTCGCGGAAGCCCAGACGTTCAACGGGCGCGCTTCCGCGAACGTCGACGAACTGCAGAAGCAGTACGTCGGGGATCGTGACCAACGCCCCTGTAGAGCACGCCGACGTCCGTTCGACCCTGACCGCATAGGAGAGACTCGCCTCCTAGCGCCCCGCGAGGTCGTTGGAAGCCGCCGTGGAATACATCGACACGGTGCTGAAGGTCGAACCTCAGCAGGCAGACTGGTTCCGCGCGCATCCGAGTCGCGATCGGACGGCGTCGATGTGAGATGACTGCGTCGATGCCTACGTCGAGGCTTCGGCCAAGTTCCTCAAGGTCGCCCGCAAGGATCTTGGCGTTGAAGATCTTGGTCGTCGTTCACACGGTAGGTTGCGCGGGAACAGATTCTCTGCTCCAAAGGGCTCGGGCGACTGGCCAAGGGTGGCGACCCTGTGGCGCTCGGTTCAGACGCACGCCCCAGAGGTGCGATCCGCGCGTGGATGCTCTGGAGTTCCTGACGACAGCCGGGGCCCTCGGCGTGGCGTTCGGGACGCTCTGGATAACGGACCGCGAGCGGATGGAGGGCTATCGAGAAGCCCTCTACGAGAAACAGTTCCAGGCCTGCCTGAAGGTCGGGGATAGCGTTCAAGCGCAATACGCGGCGCTCCTCCAGGCCATCGTGGTAGTGGGCCTGGAAACACCACAGCGAACCGAACGGACCGATCCATCTGATGCGGATAGGGATTCACCCCATTGTGCGAGTCGATCCACGCCGCGAACGTTCGCGATGCGTCATGGCGGCGTCCGAAACCCTGTCGCGCCTGGCGTCGGGACGCGGCGCAGTCGATAGGTATCGCTGCCAAGAGTTGTCCTTCAGTTTCTGGACCGAAGCGAGGCCCACCGTGCGAATTTCAATGCGACCGCGATCGGTGGTCTGCGTCCTGTCCGCGATCCTCCTGACGTCGCTCGCTGCGCCGGCGACACCGGTGTCCGCTGTGGATGCAGCTTGGCAGCATCAACGCACGGGGCTCGCGCCTCTAGCTGGCGCCAAGCAGTGGATCCTCCGCGGCACGAAGCAGCCCACCGGCGCCTGTCGTTACAGTTATCCGTCGAAGCCGACCGAAATTCCGGACTCCGGGTGGGTCGTGCGGACGATCGCGATTGATGTTGGCGGCTGCCGAAAGCTGTTCGAGGAAGGCGCGCCGACCGCGTTTCTGTCGGATCCTGCTGCAACCACGGAAACAGCGAGCTCCGGCGGTAGCAGTCCATCAGACGGTCTCGTCACGGCAACGAGTACGAAGAGCGCTTGGCAGCGGGTGATCTGGCGAGATTTCGGCGGGGTCCTAGTGAATGCAGTGATGGTCCAAGTCAACTGGACCTACAACGGCAGCACCGTATCGGGCGGCAGCACAAATGGCGCTTGGCAGTTGAATACGGCGTCGAATTGGCAGCTTACGGCGAAAGGTCTGACGCAACTCTACGGCTCGGGTTCGTCGTACTATCGAGGGCAGGCGACGGCGACGTTCTATAACGACTACTTTTGCAATCCGTTCCCGCCCGTTCACACCTATTACTACTATGTGCGGGTGTGGGGACATCCGAATGGGACCTCGACGCGCTCGCAGTCCAGCGATTCGGTTGACGAGTGTCTAGCGCTTCACGTCGACATCGAGTCGGCCTACGGGCAGTGGCCCGGGTGACCAGTCGCCGGTCGGATCGACCAGGTGCCGAACAAAGGCTCGGTCAGCTGGCAGTCGGCATCGCCGCCGGCGCGCTGCTCGGTCTCCTGACGTCAATCGCCCCCGTTATTTCGATCATCGCCATCGGCGCCCTCGTGATTGCGACGTGGATCGGCTTGGCCGTGCGTCGTCGACGTATGGCATCGCTCGCCGGAATGGTTCTTGGCTCAGGCCTGTTCCTCCTTTGGGGCGCATACACCACGATCCAGGCGTGCTCCTTGACGAGCAACTTCTGCGGCGATGCCAATGTCGTGCCGCTCATCGCGTTCTCAGTTGCCGGCGTGAGCACCGGCGTGTTCGCGTCGATCGTGTCGCTCCGGCGTCCTTAGCGACTACCATCTTGGCGACTTGGCAGGCCGCGAATTTCACGGCGGGCATGCCGTCGGCAACGCAGAGTAGGAAGGCGGGCTAGGAAATGATTGAACTTATCGACTGGCTATCGACCGAACCGTTGCCCCCCGGCACGCCAGGTTGGAATACGTTGGCCGTGAAGGTCGAGGGCACCACACGCCGACCGGGACATGTGTTTGCCGCCGTCGAGCATCTCGCCCAAGACGGCGTCTGTCGCGTCCTGCTTGCCGTCGATCTACCAGACGCTGGACCGGATGTGGTGACGCCGTTCTCCCTGACCATTCGGACCACCGTTGTCGGCGTTCAGACATTCATTCTGGCAGGCTCGACGATGATCGAAGAATTTCGAGTTCTGGCGCCTCCAGCCTGAACCGTGGACCGATCGAACCGGCAGGAGAACCGCGGTCGGGAGGCTGGGTCCGCCGCCGCCGTTCCGCTCCAGGCGGTGTGTCACAGACCGCTGGCAGCGACCGCATGCTGCGCATCCACCGCCTCCGCTTGTCCGATGGTTGATCTCGTGACGGGTGCCAGGCTCCACGCGTAGAGGTGGGCTGCCTACACAAGTCCGACTGACGGTCCGAGACAGCTGGGCGTTCACGCGACGAGCGATCGACTCGGGCCTTCTGCCCTCGATGGGCTCCGTCGGGAGTTGCTACGACAACGCGATGATCGAGTCGTTCTGGAGCCGGATGCAGGTCGAGCTCCTCGACCGCCGCACCTGGCGGACCCGGGTCGAGCTCGCGAACGCGATCTTCGAGTACCTCGAGATCTTCCACAACCGCCAACGCCGTCACTCGGCCCTTGGCAATGCTTACGCCGATCGAGTTCGAGACTCGGCACCAGTCAGCGACGGTGGCGTGATGATCCGGAAATCTCGACTACACGAAACCCTGGGGCAGGCCAGAGTCTCCACTGAAGTCAGTGCGGTTCAGACTGACGCGAGGGCTCGTGCGTTGATGGAGCGACACACGGCGCGGAGCCGCCATATGCCCGCATAGACACTCGACGACGGCGTCCACTCGCCGGTCGTCATCGAAGGGCTGCTCCGTCGTGGAACTGATGTCGACGACGAAAGTCTGTGAGTGAGCACCAAAGATGCAGAGAGATCGCGACGAAAAGTGCAGAGGGCGATCGAGGTCAGCCGAGCATAGCAGCGCCCTCCCTGGCTGGGCCCGCTGACGGGACGTGGGCCCGCATCCGGTAGGACTGGCCCTTGATGTTGACGACGGTGGCGTGGTGGAGGAGCCGGTCGAGGATGGCGCTCGCGACCACCTGGTCGGCGAACACCTGACCACAGTCGCCGAAGCCGCGATTGCTGGTCAGCACGATCGAGCCGCGCTCGTAGCGGCGCGACACCTCCTGGAAGATCCAGTGGGCGCTGGTGGCGTCCATCGGCAGGTAGCCGAGCTCGTCGATGACGAGCACCGAGGGTCCGGTGTAGGTCCGCATCTTGCTGGTCCAGCTGCCCTCGAGATGAGCCGTCTGGAGGTGGGCGACGAGATCGACCGCGGTCGTGAAGTAGGTCCGGAAGCCGGCCTCGGTGGCGGCGATCCCCAACGCGATGGCGAGGTGGGACTTGCCGACCCCCGGTGGTCCCAGGAACAGCGCGTTGCGGCGCTCCTCGACGAAGCGGAGGGTGCTGAGCTCGGCGATGACCGCCCGGTCGATCGACGGCTGGAAGTCGAACTCGAACTGGCCGAGGCGCTTGTCGAGCGGGTAGTGGGCGAAGCGCAGCCGTCCCGACAGGCGGCGGGCCGCGGTTGCCTCGACCTCGGCCGCCAGGAGCCGCTCGAGGACCTCGACCGGGGCCGCCGTCTCGGTGCTCGCCCGCTCGAGCTCGGCGGCCAGCCGCTCGGACGCGGTGGCCAGGCCGAGATAGGCGAGGTGCTCGCGCAGCCGGGCATAGGCGGTCGCGGTCCGCGACTCCGTGCCCCGGCTCATCGGACCAGCTCGGCATAGACGGTGAGGGGTCGGGCCTCGACGGCCTCGCCGAGCGCAGCGGTCATCCTGGAGGTGCTGACGGGATCCGGCAGGGGGACGAGGGTGTCCTGACCCTCGATCCGGGCCAGGAGCCGCCGGCTGACGGGCGTCAGGAGCGGCCGCTCCTCGTCCCACGCCTCGCCGATCACCCGGCCGGTGGTCCGGTGGCGCCTCGCCCCATGGACCTCGGTCGTCCAGCGGCGTGCCATGGCGTCGTACCAGGCGACGGTCGGGCGCTCCGGGAACACCTGCCCGCTGAGCCACGCGAGGAAGTGCTCGCGCGGGCAGGCCAGATAGGCGAGGACGTCGCCCTCGCCGGCGCGGAGGACCTCGGCGGCCTTCGGAAAGCTCGTCACCAGGCGCTCGGCGACGGCCTGCAACTGGGCCCGCGCGTCGGGCTGGGCGAAGATCGTCCGGACGAAGGCCGCGACCGTCGCCGCGCCGTGGCGCGGGACGTGGCTCAGGATGTCGCGCAGGAGGCGACGCCGCGGTCCGATCGTGACACCGAACCTGTCACGGGCCCGCGGGACAATCGTCGGTCAGCCACCGTGTGAACACAACATGTAGCGGTTAGTTCCCGACCGAGACCACTACATCTAGTGTTATGGCCCTTGTCACCCGGCTGTTTCCCGAGGATAATTGGGCCGATGCTCGTGACTCTCAACGCACGTGAGCAGGAGAGGAGGTGAATCGAATGGCAGGAAGCCTCAAACCGGGAAACATCGCTCCCAAGAGCGGCATCTACACCCCGAGCAAGGGTGGAGCTCAAGTCGCAATCAGCAAGGGCGACCGCGTGCCGCCGACCAAGCCCGGTGGGACGTTCAAGCTGACGACCCCAACCCACAAGAAGTAGGACCGCCCTCGGGTAGTAGCCGAGGAGCGGTCAGATAGAGCGCTGGAGCCGGACGAGAGAGTCACCCGGCTCGACCTCCCAAAGAGATGACAGCTCCAATGTAGCGAAGTCGTCAAGGTAAAAGGCGACGAAGGCGCAGGGGTACCGAACGCCCTCGTAAACCGCGGTAGCATGCCGACCACACGGACCAAGGCTTGGGGCGCCAAGCCGGGGCCTCTGTTCACCACCGCCCCGAGCACAGCCGCTCGCGACCCGGATGCGCCCGCGCAGCTTGGACGAGTTCGTTGGGCAGGAGCACCTCGTCGCCGAGCGTTGCGATCACTGCCACCGAGTACCGCCGCCTTCGCGCGAGCCCAAGGCTGCTCGCTTCGCAGTTCTACTCCCTGGGACGCATCAAGGTGAACGGGAAAGGAGATGGGCATGAGTGGCCTGCCGGGTGCGCTCAACGACGATTGGCTTCGGTTCTGTGATGCCGGAGCGGACTGCGACATCGGCATCGATGTCGACCTCTCGTACGAGACCCTCGCGAGGCAAGCCATCGTCAGTGCAGCGGTTGACAACCGAACGTTGTCCGCTCCCCCGCCGTCGTTGCGTTCAAAGTGAGCATCGACGCGCGCCTCGAGGCCTTCGATGGACGATTGCTCCGCCGTCGAGCGTCACGCTGTCTGGTATGTGATCGGCTGCGATCGCCGAAGCGTGCTGGGAATTGACCTGGCCCGCCTGACGCCTCGCGACGTCGTCATCCGGATCGAGCAATTCAACGTTCCTTTCAAGACGTGGATCGGGGATCACCGCCCATGGGCGTCCGCGTCGCACCTGGAGCCGACGAATAGAGGTTCGCTCTCGCCACGGCGGGCCCAGAGATAGGGATGGCGCTTGATTCTCCCGCGATTTAGAATGTGCGTCTAACTATCGCCGGGATGTGCGCATGACTCATCCCGGAATCGGACAGAGATCGCTGTCCTCCACGCTCACCTGTTGGCTCGCGAGCCCTGAATCCGGCGCCTGACTCTGGATCAGGAGATCGAAGGTTCGAATCCTTCCTCGCCAGCCAACACCACAACCTGTTGGGTTTGTCGAACCGAGAAGCACAACATCTGGTGGTTTGAGCGGGTGCGGGCATCCGT